>JBDNIE010000297.1:0-6364 GCA_041688425.1 Halioglobus sp.
GATATGCTGGGTTTTGGTTTCAGTGATAAGCCGTGCCCGCATGACTACCGCATTATGGAGCAGGCCGATATTTGTGAGGCTCTGATTCGGCATTTGGGATTGGAGAGTTTTCACGTGCTGGCCCACGACTATGGCGATACGGTTGCACAGGAGTTGCTGGCGAGGCAGAACGCAGGAACCGGCGTAGGTCATTGCTTGTCATGCCTGTTTTTGAACGGCGGCCTTTTCCCCGAGACTCATAAGGCCCTGCTGGTGCAGCGCCTTTTGCTTGGGCGTTTTGGTTTCCTGATGCGGCATGCATTGAATAGATCCAGTATGCGACGATTCTTCGACCGTGTTTTCGGGCCAGACACTCGCGCCAGTGATGAGGAGATGGAGGCTTTTTGGCAGCTGTTCGCGCGTGACGGCGGCCGGCGCAACTTGCATCGGTTGATTCATTACATGACGGATCGGCGCAATCATCGTGAACGCTGGCTAATCGCTTTGCAGCAAGCGCGGTGTCCGATAGGCCTGGTGAATGGCAGTGTCGACCCGGTCTCCGGCGAGCACATGGTTAAGCGTTTTGAGGAGTTGGTGGGCACGCAGCACTATATTCAACGGCTGCCCCGGATCGGACACTATCCCCAGATGGAGGCGCCCAGGGAAGTGTCGGCAGCGTATTTGAAGTTTTTAGAAACTGTTCAATAGAGGCCTGGTTTGCGCTTATTGACAGCTCCATGTCATTGCCTTGCTTAGGCGGCAGGCATCGCCTGCGCATCGACTAATCGTGAGACGCCCCGCAGCATGCGGTACAAGACCCACAGTCCGACAAACACCACCATAATCCACGCCAACGGTATGGCGATAACGGTAAAGACAAGAAGCATCCCTATTAATAACCATAGGAACGCAAACCAGAAGGTGCGAATTTGCCAGCGAAAATGTGACTCCAGATAAGTTCCCCGCGTCGCATCCCGCTTTACGTAGTTGAGCAATACCGCCAGTATCGACGGCCAACCACTCAAAAAAGCGGTCACCACAAACGCGCTGGTAAGCACGCCATTGATGGCGCTAAACAGATGCAGGCCGTAGATCAGATACGTTAGCTGGACCAGGTTAGGGCTGGGCTGTTGTGACATGGTGAAATCCCGTTAGCTGCGCGAGGTGGCAGGCAAGAACCGGAGTGTACGCCGGAATCGGACAGGGCGAAACTGTGTATGAGCTCGCAGTGGTGCGGGTGCTTGGGTGATCGGCAAGCGTATGCGAATCATCGCATGACGTGTTTAGGCTGCCACCAGTAGCGGTAAATTTGCAGAAGAATTAATGCCGAATATTAATGCGGAGTATCGTACTAAAACGGCTGGATCTTTGTGAGAGGTAAGTGACATGCCTCCGCGGAGGTGGCATGTCATAGATGGTGCGTTAGTTTCCGGTTTAGATAAAGGTCACTTTTCCGGTAGTGATGTCATACATAGCGCCGACCACTTTCAGCTTGCCTTCGGCTTCCAGGCCCGTGATCACCGGGCTCATCTCGCGAATAGTGGCGATGGTGTCATTGACGTTGGCGATGGCGATGGTGTCAAGGAGCGGTGCTGCACAGGCGTCTTTGCCGGGGTTCTCCGCCTTGACCAGGTCGACTGCAGGCTTGATCTCACCCAGCAGTGCGGTCAGGTTGCCCAGTTCCGCACCAGCGCAAGATCCGGCCACTGCGCCACATGCGGTATGGCCCATAACTACCAGCGTTTTCACGCCTACCAGAGCAGTCGCGAATTCGAAGCTGCCGACCATGTTGACACTTGCAACGTTGCCCGCGACGCGGCCGACAAAGATATCACCGATACCTTGGTCGAATACGATTTCAGGTGGCACGCGAGAGTCAAGGCATGACAACACAGCAGCATACGGCTGTTGGCCGGCACTGGTCGCTGCTATTTGCTCGGCGAAATTCTGATTTAGCACCTTACCGCTGACGAAGCGCTCGTTTCCAGCGATCAGTGCCGCTATAGCCTCGTCTGGATTGGTTATTTTGCTTTCATCTACCTGCTCGGAAGCGAAAGCTGAGGTGCTGGATAACATGACTGCCAATGCAGCGTACTTAATGAATTTCATAGGTCTGTGACTCCATAGTGTTTCGTCTTTGACGAGAGTTTTTTTCTACTATACGTACGTATACGGGGCCCCAACTAGTCGTACAATTCGAAAATATAAAACTGTCACATCGTCTTTATCGATGTTTCAGCGGGGCTCAGGATGCCGCAGGTGTGTAACGAATCTTGTTGGCAAGATCCGGGCAGTAAACCCGATTATTACTGATGTCTGCACCGCTACGCTCTTGTTACTCCAAGGTGGGTGATGGGCCCCAATCTGCAGGGATACCCTGCAGCAATTCACCTGGGCAACCTTCCAATGTGGTGTTCCAGAGCAGGCCGGGCCATTCATATACGGTAGGCGCCTGCTCTCGCATTTATCACCGCAGGGGTTGGGTATGCCGCCTCAAACCACTGAATTATCGGCGTGCTGTCGCCCATCCAGCGGCCATCGGCCTGTTCCAGCGCCGGCATTTGCGCGGAGCCAGTATGGTCCTTAATTCGTCGCGCTGTGCGGGGATGGCTCAGCGCCCGCAGTTTGTAGGGAATGCCCTTGATGCGGAGGTAATTCTCCAGCTTGCCGGTGAAGTAGGAAATACTTGAGCCGTAAACGGTGACAGGCATTATACGGTCTGGTGCCATTACGTGATTTTGTCCTGCACCGCGTTGCGTTCAGTCTTCCACGGCGAAGGTCAGCCCCGCGTTGGCCTGCAGGCGATCAACCAGTAGCATGCCCAGCGCAGCCGCTGGCGTCCAGATGCCGCCGCTGGCCGCGTCTGGATTCATCAGCAGGCATACCGCACTCTCGGCAATCATCTTGCTGGTGGAACCATAGCCGGGGTCTTTATCACCTTTGACGCCTACCTTTACGCTGTCGCCGCTGGCATTTGAGCCGACAAACAATACATCGTAAAAGCCGTTCTCACGCTCCTCTTTGCTTGGGCCTTCACCCGGTTGCGTCGTGTCGCTCGCCATACTTTTGTCCTGCGCAACCGCGTTGGCGATGGCTTCACCTGCTTCTCCCGGCCCGGTGAGCATCATCTCGTCGTAGACAAAGTCCTTGCCGTAAGGGTGGCCCTGCAAAAAGTTGGAGCGATGAATGTTTTTGGTGTTGATGGTGGCCATCACAAAGGGCGCTGACCAGCTGTGCAGATCCTCCTCGTAAATAGGCGCCATACCTGACGGTTGCTTGACGCCGTTTGCACCCTCGGTCAATGCGAAGGGATCCATCAATACCGCAATTATATCAGGCTGTTTAGCGGCGGCGGCCATAGTGGCCTTAAAGCTGGCTAGCGTGCCACCGGAAAAAGTGCCCTGCATGGCGCGCACGCGCCCTTTCACGCGATTGACTGGAGATTGCAGTTTCGCTTTGGCCGTTTCCTGCAGAAAAAGAACGCCCAGATCGAAGGGTATAGAATCGAAACCGCAGGAAAATACGATCCGCGCACCGCTGGCTTTGGCGGCATCACCATGGGCAGCGATCATGTCGTGCATCCAGGCAGGTTCGCCGCACAAATCGACGTAGTCGGTGCCAGCCTCAGCACAGGCGCGCACCAGATCCGAGCCATAGAGCTGATAAGGACCCACGGTGGTAATGATCACCTGCGCTCGCCGCACCATGGCATTGACCGAATCGGGGTTGTCGGCGTCAGCCACTATCAGCGGTATATCACTGGCAATACCCATCTCGTCGCGCACTTGCTCCAGTTTGGCCTGGCTGCGCCCGGCCATGGCCCAGCTCACTTCACCACCAATGCCATACTGCTGGTTAAGGTACTCACACACCAGGCGACCGGTGTAGCCGGTTGCGCCATAAACGATGATGCCTAGCTCTCTATTGTGGGGCATTGTCTCTCTCCAGTGTTTTCAAGTGATGCAGAATTAGGGTGTTTGCGCAGCCAGTTCATGTGCAGCGCCAGCGTTATTATTACCAAGCTCAGGATAACCATGTAGGTTTTGATCAACAAGGGATCCTTTGCTGCAGCGACCAGAGCGACCACCGCTTGCGCAGGTGCTGATAAACCGCTACTGAGATTGGCGCTGGGCGCCCAGCGAAGGTTATGCTTGCGGTTCTCATTTATCACCCCGCTCAGGTCCCCACCATGACAAGCAGCGTCGCCGGTCTCCCGCTCATTATTGAAGCCTCCTTGAATGGCGCCAGCAGCAAGGCGCACAATCCTCATGTGCCGTTCAGTGACGAGGAGATTGTCGCGGATGCCGTCGCCTGTATGGATGCTGGCGCCGCCCTGCTTCATAACCATACAGACGAATCTATCTTTGGTGGCACTGGCGAGCTGGACTACGAGCGCTATGCGCGTCCGTGGCGGATGCTGCTTGCGCTCAGGCCCGATGCGATACTCACGCCCACCATGCCCGTAGGTCAGGAGGGTGTGCCGGTGGAGGTGCGCTATCGCCATGTGGAGCGGATGGCCGAAGAGGGGTTGCTGGGGCAGGGTTTGTGCGACCCCGGCTCATTCAACCTGTCGTTGCTGGACACCGATGGCCTGTTTGCAGATAGCACCTATGTTTACCGCAACGATATGCACGATTCGCGGTACTACGTGGAGACCTGTCGGCGACTCAAAGTCGGCCTCAGTGTTTCGATCTTCGAACCGGGTTTTCTCAAGTTTATTTTGGCCTACCATCGCGCGGGGCGCCTGCCCCCAGGCTCTATGATAAAACTGTACTTTGCGAGCGATGACTTGCCCTTCGGGTTGCTGCCCACGGCTGCCAGCCTCGAGGCCTATCTTGGAATGTTGGGCGATTGTGACCTGCCGTGGCTGGTATCCAGTTTTGGGGCTGACTGTGTCGGCTGTGGCATTGCGGAGGAAGCGATCAAGCGCGGGGGCCATGTGCAGGTAGGCTTGGAACCCTATGCCGGTGCGCGCTGCCCGACTAATGTTGAATTGGTGCAGGAGGTGGTCGCGTTGGCGCAGCGCTATGAACGGCCGATCGCCACACCGGCAGAGGCGGCGGCGATTCTGCAATTGCCCACTTATCCCGTGCCTTACCGCGCACCCGGGTAAGCCGCTGTTGTGCAAGCGCAGCGCGGGTCTCGGGCATCCGTCGCAAACGCTTCGATGGGTGTTCGATTTAGCTTACTTGGAAGACTGGAAATACCCCCGGATATCATCCATCCAGCTACATTGTCGTCCATGCGCAAATCCCGCTGCTTTCTGGTGCTTGAAGTCCACCATGTTCTGCGTGTCAGGTATCACGGCGACAGTGAACGTGCCGTCGCCGGGCTGACAGCCAGTCACGAGCGCGCAGGTGATGGCCAGTACTGGCGGCTTGGGGGAGGGCAAGAGTGAGAGTGATAGTGATAGTGAGAGAAGTCTTATTATCTTGACGTCCATTCGAGTCGGTTGAGTCGGGGGCGATTTGAGGTGACATGTTCCTCTGATTTCAACGCAAAGCGAATACAATCTCGGTACCGGCTAAATGACAACGGTCAGTCGGCAGAGAATGATAGACGATTTGCGCTTGTGCGGAGCACAAAAAAGCCGCTCTTGGGCGGCTGTGTCCTTACCTGAGCAGCCGGGTGACGGCCATCAGCTTTTGGTTGCTTTGTGCGCCCCTGTCAGCCCAGCCAACGACAGGTTCTCTGTCTTGCACGCCGAGAGTTTGGCTGTTCCCGGCCCGTAGGCATAAATAAACTGGCCGAGTTTCAGGGTATCGATCATCGGTTGCGCGACTGCGGTGCGCACTGCCGGGCATCCTAACGAACGCCCCAAGCGGCCCATCTTTTTCGCCGCGACAGGGTTAACATAGGGCGCGCCGTGCATCACAATGAGGCGCTCCATGGCCGATTCGTTAAAGCCCTTACTGAGCCCCTGTAGCCGCAGTGAATAGCCATTGCCGCCTTCGTATGTCTCATCGGTCAGGAATAAGCCCAGACTGGTTTGATGACTGCCATTGCGGTTGGAAAACGCATCCGGAATATCTTCGCCAGAATTTTTTCCATGGGCAACATACTCCTGAAACAACAGCTTCCGATTTTTAAGGTCTACGACCCAAAGGCGCTGCTGCCGGGACGGAATGGTGTAATCGATAATCGCCAAACGGCTGGCCGTTTCACCAACGCCGTTGCGTTGCGCGCATTTCATCGCGGACACGGCTTCTGAGACTGCGGATGGATTTATTGAAGGGGCGAGTTGTCGGATCAGGGCCGCATCGTCTGCGCTCACCAGGGTGCTTGCAAGCAGGCTGAAGAGCAGTACGGGCAGTAATCGCATAGACAAAGTCGCCTGGATGGAGTGTTATCTGCCAAAGACTGTACCAAAAAGCGCATGTGATGC
>JBDNIE010000298.1:0-4758 GCA_041688425.1 Halioglobus sp.
CTGAAACTGCGTGTTTTTATTCAGGGCTGCGCGTCCTCTCAGATAACACTGAGACAGGGATTCGAAGTCATGCTAAAAAGGGTTGCCCCCGAAATCGAGGACATTGTAGATACGACGAACCACGCGGCAGGAAAACAGCCGTTCTACCCACGCAATGAGTTAGATCCATGACAAATCGACCGTTCCAGGAACCCTCCCCAACCATCGCGTCGCTCGACGATCTCGCGAAGTTGGCAAACTACTCGCTCATGGACACGCTCAACTGTGATCCTGACGCGAAAGCAAACGGCGCGGATCACGTTCCGCGACAAGTCTTCACGGGCCACTATGTCACCGTCAATCCCACGCCAATCAAAGACCCCGAGTACATTGCGCACAGCAAAAACTTTTTCCGCGAACTTGGCTTTGCCGACAGCATGGCGCAGCTAGACGAGTTCGTGCGCATGTTCTCCGGCGACATCTCACACATTCCGGAGCCGATGCGCAAGACCGGTTGGGCGTGTGGGTACGCACTTTCCATCTTCGGCGCCGAATACAATCAGCAGTGTCCGTTCCAAACCGGCAACGGATACGGCGACGGTCGCGCCGTATCCGTGCTTGAGGCACTCATCAGTGGTCGACGCTGGGAGATGCAGCTAAAGGGTGGGGGCAGGACGCCATACTGCCGTGGCGCGGACGGTCGTGCCGTGCTACGGTCGAGTGTCCGGGAGTTCCTGGCACAGGAGCACATGCACGCGCTCGGAGTGCCAACGTCACGATCTCTCAGTTTGTATGTTTCAAAAACGCAGAAGGTCAAGCGGCCATGGTACTCCCAAGGCTCGCGCTCGAAGGATCCCGATATGCTTATATCGGAGCCAGTCGCCATCTCGACACGCGTCGCACCGTCGTTCATTCGGGTGGGCCAACTCGAGCTCTTCGGTCGCCGGACCCGCAAGAAGGAACACCCTAAAGCGATGGAGGAGCTCGAGAAGATTGTGTTGCACTTGATCGACCGTGAGTACGGTGAGGTCATCGACAAGAAACTCACTACCGCCGAAAAAGTGGTGTTGCTCGCACGCGAATTCCGCAGCCGCCTCACGTCGCTGGTGGCGAACTGGATTCGCGTCGGCTACTGTCAGGGCAATTTCAACAGCGACAATTGCGCGGCCGGTGGCTTCACACTCGACTACGGTCCCTTCGGATTCTGCGATGTGTTCAACCCGCACTACCAGCCATGGACCGGTGGCGGACAGCACTTCTCGTTCCTGAACCAACCAGAGGCAGCGGAACGCAACTTCCACATGTTTTGCACGGCGCTGCGGCCATTGCTGACGTCGCACCAGGACACTCTGCAAAAGTTCGATGAGATACAAAGAGGCTTTTCGAACGTGATGCAAGCGCAAATGGAGGCGATGTGGGCCGCCAAACTTGGACTTGGCACTTTTCACGCGACATTGTTCCGTGAGCTCGAAACGCTCATGGTGCAAACTCCCGTCGATTACACCCTCTTTTTCCGCGAGCTATCGAGCGTACCTGACGACATTAATCCGCTCAAAAAGAGTTTCTGCAAGGACTCGATGTATGACACAGACCCCGAAGGGATGGACAGGCGCTGGTCAGAGTGGTTCACAAAATGGAAATCGCTCATCGGCAACGCTAGCGCGACCGACGCGAACGCTGCTCCGCCCCGATCCCGTGAAGCGCTCTCTAGGCAAATGAAACTCGTCAATCCAAAATACATTATGCGAGAGTGGTTCGTCGTGCCGGCGTATCAGCAAGCGACCGCAGGGAACTACTCTCTAGTTAGAGAGCTACAGGACGTCATGACGCAGCCATACGCTGAACAGTCGAAAGACATGGAAGGGAAATACTATCGGGTGAAGCCACCTGAGTTCTTTCATATTGGTGGATTGTCTTACTATAGCTGCTCATCGTGATTTGTTAATCCATACAAAGAGACACCCATGAGCACCAATATAATTACCATAATTGACCCACGCGCCACTAACCGCGTACCGATGATTCCAGCCTACACGCCAGCCCCTGGCGGTACGCTCGCGGACACCCGCAGCCGGCTCTTACGCGACCTTCGTATTTCAGTCACTGACCGCTGCAACTTTCGCTGCACCTACTGCATGCCCAAGTCAGTATTCGACAAGAACTACCGTTTTTTGCCGAAACCTGAACTGTTGAGCTTCGATGAAATCACCCGTATGGCGCAATTGTTCGTCACACACGGCGTCGAGAAAATCCGTATCACCGGCGGTGAGCCCCTGCTGCGTAAAGACCTCGAGGTTTTGATTGAGATGCTCACCGCCCTTAAGACACTTGACGATAAACCTTTGGATATAGCCCTCACTACAAACGCCTCCCTGCTGTCCAACAAAGCCCAGGCGCTCAAGGACGCTGGCCTGGGGCGTATCACTGTTTCGCTCGATTCACTCGATGACGCAATATTCCGCGCCATGAACGACGTCGACTTTTCCGTAGCCGAGGTGCTAAGTGGCATCGACGCTGCACACAACGCGGGGTTTGCGCCCATTAAGATCAATATGGTGGTCAAGAAAGGTGTCAACGATCAGGATGTAGTGGCGATGGCACGGCACTTCAAGGGGAGCGGCCACATCGTGCGCTTCATCGAATTCATGGACGTGGGCTCTTCCAACGGCTGGCGTATGAACGACGTCGTGCCCTCGGCCGAAATCGTGCGCATGATCAACGCAGAGATGCCGATCATCGAAGCGGAATCCAACTACACCGGAGAAGTCGCCCAGCGTTGGAGCCATGCGGATGGCAGCGGCGAAATCGGCGTCATCTCCAGCGTAACCCAAGCCTTTTGTTCCACCTGCACGCGCGCCCGACTTTCGACTGATGGCAAACTGCACACCTGCTTGTTCTCGCAGTCTGGTCATGATTTACGCGAACTCATGCGTTCAGGCAAGAGCGACAAGGAAATTGCGGATACCCTAGGTTTGATCTGGAATCAGCGAGAAGACCAGTATTCAGAAATTCGCACAGAAGAAACTTCGCAAAGAAAAAAAGTTGAGATGTCTTATATCGGTGGTTGACGCTTTCATCCGCGCGTGTCTGTAGCGCTGTCGGCCGCGCACGTGTGGCGGTGTGTGTAATACCGTAACTTTATCGAACTTGGGAGAATGGTCATGAGCATGAACGTCACGCAGAAACTGATCAAGTCGCATCTGATGCACGGTGACATGCAGCCCGGCGAGGAGATCGGGATGCGGATTGACCAGACGCTGACCCAGGACGCCACCGGCACGCTGGTGATGCTGGAGCTGGAGGCGATGGGTTTAGATCGGGTGAAGACTCAGGTGAGCGTCCAGTACGTTGACCACAACATCATCCAGGAGGACTTCAAGAACCCCGACGACCACCTTTTCCTGCTTAGCGCCTGCCAGCGATTTGGTGTGTGGTACTCGCGGCCTGGAAACGGGGTGAGTCATCCGTGCCACCAAGAAAATTTTGGCAAGCCGGGCGAGACGCTACTTGGCTCTGACAGCCACACGCCGGCGGGCGGCGCGATAGGCATGCTCGCAATCGGCGCTGGCGGGCTGGAAGTGGCAATGGCAATGGCGGGCGAGCCGTTCTTTACGCGTATGCCCCTGATCTGGGGCGTGAAACTCACCGGGAGCCTGCCGGACTGGGTGAGCGCCAAGGACGTGATCCTGGAGATGTTGCGCCGCCACCGCGTCGACGGCGGTGTAGGTCGGATCGTCGAGTACTATGGGCCGGGGCTGGCCACACTGAGCGCAATGGATAGACACGTGATCGCCAACATGGGCGCCGAGCTTGGCGCGACCACCACCGTTTTTCCGTCCGATCAGGAGGTGCGCCGCTTCCTGCGCGCCTGGCAGCGCGAAGACGATTGGGTTGAGCTGGTCGCGGATACAAACGCGACCTACGACGTGTACGAAGAGATCGATTTGTCCAGCCTGGTGCCGCTGATCGCCATGCCGTCCAGCCCGGGGAACGTGCGCCCGGTCAGCGACGTCGCGGGCGAGCGGATCTACCAGACCTACATCGGCTCGTCGGCCAATCCTGGCTACCGCGACTTCGCCGTTTCCGCCATGATGGTACAGGGTCGGCAAGTGAATGACCGCGTGTCGTTCGATATTAATCCCACGTCCCGAGCGCAGCTCGAAACCTTGGTGCGCGACGGGCATATCGGCCACCTGCTGCACGCCGGCGCGCGACTGCATCAGGCCGGCTGCAACGGTTGCATCGGCATGGGCCAGGCGCCGGCCACCAATGAACTCTCTTTGCGCACGGTACCGCGCAACTTCCCCGGCCGTTCCGGCACCCGCGAGGATAAGGTCTGTCTGGTCAGCCCGGAGACCGCCACCGCGTCAGCGCTCACCGGCGTGATCACCGACCCGCGTACACTGGGCATCACCTATCCACGCATCGCGGACCCGGATCACCCGATTATCAACCGCGCGATGTTCATGCCGCCGTTGCCGCTTGAGGAGGCGCTGCAAGTGGATATCGTGAAGGGGCCGAACATCGCTTCACTGCCGAACTTCGAGCCCTTGCCTGATGAGATCGAAATGCCGGTTCTGCTCAAGGTGGCGAACGACATTTCTACCGATGAGATCATGCCACCGGGGTTGCGGGTGCTGCCGTTTCGCAGCAATATTCCCAGGATAGCCGAGTTTTCCTTCGACAGGCTCGACCCCACCTACGCCACACGAGCCAAGCAGGTGCCAGGCCACGCTGTGGTGGGTGGGAGTAATTACGGACAGGGCTCGAGCCGCGAGC
>JBDNIE010000299.1:0-3238 GCA_041688425.1 Halioglobus sp.
AGGAGACGATTACTGAGATCAGGGTTGGCGATACCACTCTTGGCAATTTCCTCTTGCACTTGGGCTATTTTTGCATCGACCCTAGTCAGCGCGTGATCTCGCTTTTCAGCGACAATCGCGTTATTCACAGTCTCCAAATCCGCCACCAATACAGCAACCCGGTGTAACATTCCGAAGGGCGCAGCGGAACTTTCTATATCACGTAATTCATCCAGGGCGATTTTCGCTTTGTCATCTTTCTCCAACGCCCCCTGGTTCTTTTCGAAATTGACCAAAGCGGCCTGCAGTTGCTGCCAGGTGTGGAGTTGGTTGCTAAAAAACTCGTGGAGTTCGCGATAATCCTCTTCCAAATCCAGATAATCGCTCTTGTTATCAACGAGCTCCTTGAAGAAATCAAAGCTATCGCTGTAGCTAAAGAGTCGTTCTAATCGCAGAATCGCTGCATCGATCTCATTCTTCCCGGGAAAACGGCCAACATCTACCTTGCTTTTGTAGCTCTTGAGATTCGCCAGCCATTCGCCAAAATTTTTGACATAGAATGCAAACAGTTCTTTTTCTGCGCTGGGGCCCATCGCAGAAAATAATTGCCGCGTGAGGTCGTGCGCTTGCTTAAGCATGGCTTCGTCTGTCTGGCGTTTACGGATGACAGACACTTCTCTGCGACGCCGGGAGTTACTTAACGGCTCAAACGCCTCATTGACAGGCAACGTTCCGCCCCCCATTTGCAAGGATATTTTCCCCGCTGCTGCCAGGCGACCCAGGATCAACAGAATTTCCGCGTCCGGCCAGCCGTAGGGACGTTTGTTAAAACGTTCTACAATATCCGACACCAAGGTGCGCTCTGTTCCCGATGCCTTAAGCGCCACATACTGATCGACCTCCTTGGTCGCCAGGGGATTGCCCTGCTCACCATCCAGAGCCAAACCCATCACCCCGATATCATCGGCAGTGAGCACTGCCTGCAGTTCTCTCATGGGGTCGGACTGAAGTACCGTGAGATAAGCGAGTTTGGTGTAGGTGTTTTCCAGCAGGTACTTGTTGGCCCCATCAAACTTGGTTGCAATGCTGGTCGATGCGATCGAGAGGTGTTGGCCCAGGGCGTATATATCGGCCTCGGCAAGCATCTCTTCCAGCGAGGCGCGGAGGCGTTTTTTGCGCTCCTGGTTCTCTCGCCCCCGGTCCGCCAGTATTCGGGTTTGGTCGGCTTGCGAGGCGTCATCATTCAAGCGAATGTACTTGTTGGTTTTCAGCCAGGTGCGTAATTCGGAGAAAAACGTCTTATCGTCCGACAGCTTTAGCAAGGCGATGCCCGTGCCCTCGCCACTTTTATTGATACAGCCGGCGTCAGTATATTGGGGGTAATCTACATCCAACGGTGAAACCACCTCGAAGCGCAAGTCGCTCTCATAGCGACCGTCCAGACTGTGGCCATCCAAATAGCGACCAACGCTGTAGTCCGTCTTGTTCAGCGCATAGCGGTATTTGTTTTGGTCGCGCAACAGATCCTTAAAGATGAGGTTGCCCAGTTCCTTGTTCTCTTCGTTACCCGCAATATCGGTCGCCTTGATCTTGCGCGTGATGTCACGTTCTTCGTTGGTGAGGAACACAAACTCGTCGCCATTACGGGTAATCAGGCTTTCTTTTTCAAGGCGCTGCAGGCTTTCTTCGATGCTTTTTCGCAGGCCCAGCTTGTCCTCATCGATTTGCTCGATAGAGAGAGTGACGAGATTATCGAGAGTGCCCTTTACCAGATCGACATAGCGAATCATAAAGAGCGTACGCAGCATGCTGACGTCCACCTCATCCAACGTGGCGTTCTGGGCCGCGTTATCGATGGTGCGCTTGACCGCCGTATCCAGAAAGCCCTCCACTGAGTCATAGAAACGATGCATAGGGACTAGCGCACCGATTTCCTTGGCCGAGATAGCCTTAGCCGCCATCTGGAAGGCATCCAGCATCGAGCGCTCACCGTAAGCCAGGTGCGCGCCAGAGGCCCCTACCTTGCGTATTTCTTCAAACACTTTCTGCACCAGCTGAAAGTGATAGGGCGCAAAGGGATAGTTGGCGACAAAACTTTCCGGGCCATCGAAGTTCTTTAGCGTAGGGCCGGATCGATCAAACGTCAGCTGATTTTTAAGGATGTCACCTTTCTCGCTCCATACCTTGCGCAGCGCCGCTTCGGCCTCTTCAGTTTTGCGCAACAGCCGTCGCTGAATGACCTCATCCGTATTGGAGCTAGACAGGGACAGGCGAGTCTTGAAACGTCCTGCAATCTTCGAGAAATCGTTAGCCTTGGAGGACGAAAGTTCGCCCAAAATCGCATCCATATCCGCTTGCGAGGTGACGATGATCCAGGCACGGCCCTTGCAGATGGTACCGAGGTTCTCCGTGATGGTCTGGAGGGTTAGCATCAGATGAGTGTCGCTACCAATAAATTGGCCTACCTCATCGACGAGGAACAGCAGCCGGTGCTCTGCTGACTTCGTGTCCAGGTACTCCTTCACCCACTGGCAGAATTTTTCGACAGAGACGCTGAAGTTACTCTCCGCCTCATCAAACCACTTTTTCGCCGCATCGGCAGACAGGTCTAGCGCCTGGGAGAGCGCCTTCTCTACATCGTCCTGATAGAACTCGAAGCCGTCGCGCTCCACAACCCAATCCACACCACTGCCGTCCTTAAAGGCCGTTTTGAATTTGTCGTAGACGCCTTTTTCAGCCAGGTGGCGTTCCATATGCGCCACATGGGGATGATCGCCACTGAAGCCCTGGTGTTCATTGAATACCCGCAAGAACACATTCAGTACTTTATTGCCATCGTCAGTGGCGCTCGCCTTACTGTCGATATTGAACAGAATGACATCCGCCGGGTTGCTGACCGCCTTTCCCATATCGGCGCGAATCATGGCATCACGTATTTTGTGTTCGTCAAAGAAATCAACCGCTGCTTTCCTACTGCCGTCGGGATTCACAGAGTCTTTGTTTGCCAATATGTAGGAGAGGATTTTCAGAAAATGGGATTTACCCGAACCAAAAAAGCCTGATATCCACACGCCCACGCGATTGGCGATAGAAGGGTCGCTTAGATCGGTACTATAGGAGTCGAAGAACGCCCTGAAATGCTTGTCCAGTTCATTGGTGACCACGTATTCGTCCAGTTCCTGAAATACTGTCGCGTCGTCGTCCTGGTCAGCCTTGACCACACCGTTGATAGATCGATCCAGCGGTTTAACAAACAGGC
>JBDNIE010000300.1:0-4771 GCA_041688425.1 Halioglobus sp.
CGCCTCATTCGGCCCGCAGTGGCCTGCTTGACTTGATTGAGGGCGAGATTGCGAGCGCGCGCTTGGGGTATCGCGCCTCAATGACGCTCAAGTGCAATAATCTTGTCGACAAGGATCTGGTGTTGAAATTGTATGAAGCCAGTCAGGCCGGTGTAGAAATCCGACTGATTGTTCGTGGTATGTGTTCGCTGCTGCCGAGTGTAAAGGAGATTTCAGAGAATATTGAGGCGATCAGCATCGTGGACCGCTATCTGGAGCACACGCGTGCGTATGTCTTTTACAACCGTGGCAAGCCGCGTTATGTGATCGGTTCCGCAGACTTGATGACGCGCAACCTCGATTACCGCGTGGAGGTCCTTTGCCCCATCCTGGACGAAGATGCGCAGCGTATCATTCAGGACACACTGGATCAGCAATGGCACGATAACGTCCGGGCCCGCGTGCTCGACAAGAGCCAATCCAACCATATGGTGCCCAGCAAGAAAAAGGCGACTCGCATCCGCTCGCAGGAGAGCATTCACCGCTACTTATCGACCGGCAAGTTGCCGCGCTATCCGCAGTCGCGGATGAACCAGCCAACCCGTCGTCGGCGCAAGCAGGCGGACTGAACCTCAGTTGCGTGCGCCGGCGGGGCGTGTACACTGCGCTGCGGGTCGCCTCTGCGTGGCTCGCAGAGCCTGTTCTCGGTAATTTACTATCCAAGGAGAAAACGCATGATCGCTTACACCACTATTGGTACCGCTGACATTGAGAAGGCGAAGGCATTTTATCTGTCAGTTCTCTCAGATATGGGCGCCTCTGTCATTATGGACACCGGCCGACTCGCCGCGCTAGGCACTTCTGCTGGCGGTGCCATGCTCGCAGTGTGTACACCCTACAACGAGGAGGCACCTGCGCCGGGCAATGGCATTATGGTGTCCATTGCGCCTGGCTCTAAAGAATTGGTGGACACACTTTATGCCAAAGCACTGGAGCATGGTGCGACAGACGAGGGTGCCCCCGGTCAGCGTATGGACGGATTTTATGGCGCTTATTTTCGTGATCTTGACGGCAACAAAATTTGCTTTTGTCACTTCGGTTAGCCGCTGTATTGACGCGGTAACGCAGGTGCTGCGTTACCGCCTATCTCATGTTTACACTGTATCCACTGCAGTATTCGTCCCCCAATAGCCCTGTTTTTTTTGGAGTGATGTCTTAATGGCCGGCAGCAGCCTACTGGTCCTGCTCGATGATATCGCGACAGTGCTTGATGACGTGGCGTTGATGACGAAAATAGCGGCGAAGAAATCCGCCGGCGTATTGGGTGACGATTTAGCGATAAATGCCGAGCAGGTTACCGGCATGCGCGCTGACCGCGAGCTGCCGGTGGTCTGGGCTGTCGCAAAAGGCTCCCTGCTCAATAAATGTATTCTCGTACCGGCCGCTCTCTTAATTGCATTTTTTGCTCCCTGGTTGATCACGCCTGTGCTGATACTGGGCGGCCTGTTTCTGTGCTATGAGGGCTTCGAGAAAGTCGCGCACAAATTTTTGCAATCCCGAGCGCAGGACTCTGCTCACCCTGATGAAGTGGTGGCCAGTGCGCGCGATACCGCTATTGATCTTGTCGCCTACGAGAAGCAGAAAATCAAGGGAGCGGTGCGCACCGATTTTATTCTTTCGGCGGAAATCATTGTGCTGACACTGGGTATCGTTGCGGAGATGAATTTCATCAGTCAGCTGTTGGTGCTGTCGTTAATTGCATTTACGATGACGGTGTTTGTTTACGGCCTGGTGGCTGGAATCGTAAAACTGGACGACGCAGGCCTTTATCTTATGCGTCGCAAGGGGCGGGGTGCATGGCCAAAATGCCTTCGCTGGCTAGGTTCACGACTGATGAGTGTTGCACCGTGGCTGATGAAATTCCTCGCCATAGTCGGCACTATTGCGATGTTTATGGTGGGCGGCGGCATTCTGGTGCATGGTATTCATGTCCTTAATGACGGCATCAGCACGCTGGCGTCAATGGTAGCTAGCGTGGCTGCGGTAGGTCCGGCGCTGGCGACAGTGACACCCACACTGGGCGGCATGCTCATCGGCATGATTGCCGGGTCACTAGTATTGGGGCTGGTCACCCTATGGCAGCGCGTGCGCGCGGCCCGATTGTGATAACGACCCGACCTATTTGAGTAGCGAGCCGAGAATCCCGCGAAACAATTTTCGCCCCAGGCTGCTGCCGGCGGCGCGCGCCACACTTTTAAGGAATGCCTCTGCAGCGCTCTCGCGGCTGTTGGAGCGGGATTTTGGTTTGCTTTCGGCCTTTGCAGCGCGCTCGGCCAAATCAGTTTCCTGCGCGTCCTTCTGTCGCGCGGCAGTGCGTTCGAGCAGGACTTCATGCGCCGAACGTGGATCAATTGGTTCGCCGTAGCGCTGCATATTGAGGTCCTTGTCCAATAGTGCCTGTCGCTCTGCCGGCGTCGCTTCACCCATGCGCGAGTAAGGAGGACGAATCAACACGCGTTGTACCGGCGCGGGAATACCCTTGTCTTGCAGCATAGACACTAGCGCCTCTCCAACGCCCAGTTCGGTAATGGCGGTAACCGTGTCCAGATCGGGGTTGGTGCGGAACGACTGCGCAGCCACCTTGACGGCCTTCTGCTCTTTTGGCGTGTAGGCACGCAAGGCGTGTTGTACACGGTTACCTAGCTGGCCCAGGACGCTGTCGGGTATGTCACTGGGACTTTGGGAAATGAAATAGAGACCAACACCTTTTGATCTGATCAGTCGCACCACCTGTTCGATTTTTTCCAGCAGCGCTTTCGGGGCGTCGCGAAACAATAGATGCGCCTCGTCGAAGAAAAAAACCAGCACGGGCTGTTCCGGATCGCCCAGCTCAGGCAGATTCTCGAATAACTCGGACAGCAGCCATAGCAGGAAGGTGGAGTACACGCGCGTGTTCATGATGAGCTTGTCGGCGGCCAGTATATTGATCATTCCGCGCCCATCGAGCCCAGTGCGCATAAAATCCTGAAGCTGCAGCGCCGGTTCGCCAAAAAACTGGTCACCACCCTCGCGCTCCAGCATCAGTAGTCGGCGCAGGATGGCATTTACCGAAGCTTTAGATACTCCAAACCCTGTGCCCAGCTCTTTGCTGTTATTGCCTAAATATTCCAGAGTGGTGCGCAGGTCTTTCAGATCCACCAGCAGCATGCCTTCGTTGTCGGCAAACTCGAACACCAGCGTGATGATGCTTTCCTGTGTTTCGTTAAGATCAAGTAATCGTGAGATCAGTTGCGGTCCCATCTCTGAAATGGTCGAGCGAACGGGTGTGCCCTTACTGGCGAACACGTCCCAGAAAGCGACAGGGTAGCCGCGCGGGCTGTAGCCATTCATGCTTATCGCCTGCGCGCGTTCATCGACTTTGGGATGGGGCTTGCCGGGTTGGCTGATGCCTGAGATATCGCCTTTGACATCTGCCATAAACACCGGCACGCCAAGATCGGAGAAGCCCTCTGCAAGGCATTGCAGGGTAACAGTTTTTCCTGTGCCTGTGGCGCCAGCGATCAAACCGTGACGATTGGCGTAACGTGGATTAAGAAATATCTGGCCGACCGGGGAGCCGCCTATGAGAATGCCATCGGTCATTTATTGTTCTATCCTGTTGTAGAGACTGCAGTAAATAAAAGTGCGCAGTATAATCAAGACACAGCAACCTATCGGCAGGACTATAGCATGCGCTGGAAAGGTGGCAGGCGAAGCGACAACATTGAGGACCGACGCGGGCAAGGTCCTTCCTATCGTGCGGCGAGCGTTGCCCCGGTAGTCTTGCGATTGTTGCCGGCGCTTATCCGTACCAAGGTCGGTCGCATCATTCTCGTTACCGGCATTGTCGTTTTCGTGGGTGGCCAGATGATGGGTATCGATGTGCTCTCGTTGTTGGCCGGCGGCGGTGCCTCGTCCAGCCAGAACTCAGCGCCATTGAGTGAGGCCGATCAACGCAGCGCCGAATTTGTGTCAGTCGTGCTGGCTGATACCGAAGATACCTGGCATGGCGAATTTCAAAAAATGGGCTTGCAGTATCGCGAGCCGACACTGGTCCTGTTCACCGAGAGTGTCAGCTCCGCCTGTGGCAGCGCCAGCTCTGCAGTGGGGCCATTTTATTGTCCCGGAGATCAAAAACTGTACATCGATTTATCCTTCTTTCACGATCTCAACGTGCGCTACGGTGCGCCCGGCGACTTTGCTCAGGCCTATGTCATAGCCCATGAAGTTGGGCACCATGTGCAGACGCTGTTAGGTATCAGCGAAAAGGTTCGTGCTGCGGGCCGTGGCGCGAGCGAGGCGCGCGTTAACGCCCTGTCTGTGCGCCAGGAGCTACAGGCAGATTGCTTTGCCGGACTGTGGGGGCACGCGGCTAACGCCGAGCGCCAGTTACTGGACCCTGGCGATCTGGAGGAAGCCTTGCAGGCGGCCACTGCAATAGGCGATGACCGCCTGCAACGCGAGGCCGGAGGGCTGGTAGTGCCGGACAGCTTTACGCACGGCACCTCCGCGCAGCGCGTCAGATGGTTTAAGACCGGTTTTGAGTCCGGCGATTTCGCGGCCTGCGATACCTTTGTCGCAGCCAACTCTGGTTAGTGCCTCTCAAGCCGCGCCACTCAAGTCAACCCGCTCAAGTTAACCCGTTCAAGTTAACCCGTTCAAGTCACCCCGCTCAAGTCAACCAGATAGGGCTTTACCCCGAATAATCCTGCGGCCCCGGTGTGTCGTGTTTTCAATCGTGTTGAAAACGGGA
>JBDNIE010000301.1:0-3060 GCA_041688425.1 Halioglobus sp.
CGTCCGCTCCGCCATTTTAAGTAGGGTGTGGCCCGAGTATCCGGGTTGCACTTATAGCGACTAATCGTCGGCTAGCCACGAATGTTCTGTGTCCAAAGTTGTTCCTCACGATTTGCCCTCGCGTAGCCCGCCCGCCAGAGCGTAATATTTTTTTGTCTTTGCGTTCACTCGAATAATTACATTCAGCGTCCTCTTGTTCATCGATTGCAGGGAGAGTGTGCTCAGCAGCCTAAGAATATTTCGAGCTGCGAGTCGTCAATGGTTTTGGCTGGGTAAGCCACCTGCACGGTGTATCACAAGCTCAGAATGTGCATGCAAGTGAGTCGCTGTTGTTGGCGAAACGCAGGCACTGCGTGCTCTGACAGGACGTCAAATCGCCCGTTACGTTGATTCAGTCGGCCCTCAAGCTAAAATAAAATCAATCCTGATTGTTTTTATGAGTCATTGGGTTACTATCGTACGTTCGGGCCAAGCGGCGTCAGTAAGACAATCGAGAGGGGAATATGGATCTTAATCTAAAGGGTAAAAACGCGATCATCGTTGGTGGAGCCAGAGGCATCGGCAGAGCGACGGCTGAGATGTTGGCAGCGGAAGGCGCAAACGTGGCGATCTGTGCGCGCAGCCAGGAGAATGTCGACGCAGCGGTGGCTTCGCTATTAGCTAAAGGCGTAAAGTCTATCGGCGCCGCTTTAGACATCACCGAGAGCGATGCTTATCGAGCGTGGATTGAGTCGGTTGCCAAGGAACTCGGTGGTATCGATATCTTTATCTCCATGGCCAGTGCCGGTGGCGGCGTGATGGGCGAGCCCGGTTGGCGCGCTAACCTGGAGACCGACATTCTGGGGACGACCAACGGCATAGAGGCAGCCATCCCTTTTTTGACAGCATCCGAGGCCGGCGCCATCATATTGATGAGCTCCACCGCTGCCGTTGAAACGTTCCTGATGCCCCAGCCTTACAATGCGCTGAAGGCCGCACTTATTACTTATGGCTCGCAATTGAGTCAGTCATTGGCGGCGGATGGTATTCGTGTCAACACAGTTTCCCCGGGCCCAACGTACTTTGACGGTGGTGCCTGGGAGACGATCAAGACGCACGCGGCTCAAATCTTCGAAAGCACGGTAGCGACTTCTCCTGCAGGCCGCCTCGCGACGCCTGAGGAAGTCGCCAATGCAGTAGTGTTCCTTGCCAGCCCCGCTGCAAGTTTTATCACCGGCGCAAATCTGGTCGTCGATGGCGGATTTACCAAACGCATCCAGTTCTAGCGTGTTATTTGTGGGTTGATCCAGCGAGCGTAAATGGAACAATTCCCGGAGTCGCCGGGGATTGTTCCTCGCGCGCTTGTGCTATCGGGAAAGACGGGTGAGGCCAGCGCTCTCATGTGCCGTTCAGCAAAGAACCCCTGTGCGGCGAAGCCCTTATCGGCATTGCTAATGCCTATTGGCGCCTCAGTTAAATTTAATTGGGACTATCGGCTGCGATCCATTATGTTATCTCTTCAGTAACCGGACACTCATCGGCACCCTAAGGCAACAAGCAGGAGATAGACGCATGGCTACCGCAAGTAAATGCCCCGTGATGCACGGCGCTCAAAACACCGCCGCGGGCGGCGGCACTTCTAACCGCGACTGGTGGCCAAACCAGTTAAACCTCAGGATATTGCACCAGCACTCGGCGCTGTCCGACCCCATGGGCGAGGGCTTTGATTATGCGCAGGCGTTTAAAGACCTTGACTTGCATGCCGTAATCCAAGACCTGCACGCACTAATGACCGATTCGCAGGACTGGTGGCCCGCCGATTACGGTCACTATGGGCCATTTTTTATTCGCATGGCGTGGCACAGTGCTGGCACTTATCGCACCGGCGACGGTCGCGGGGGCGCAGCGTCTGGTTCACAGCGTTTCGCGCCGCTTAACAGCTGGCCGGATAACGGCAACCTCGACAAGGCGCGCCGCTTGCTGTGGCCGATCAAACAGCAATACGGCAAAAACCTCTCTTGGGCTGACCTGATAATCCTTGCGGGTACTGTGGCGCTGGACTCGATGGGTTTCAAGACCATTGGCTTTGCCGGCGGCCGCGTCGACGTGTGGGGGCCTGAAGAGGATATTTACTGGGGCATGGAAAATAGCTGGCTTGACGATAAGCGCTACAGCGGCAAGCGCGATCTGCAAAACCCGCTGGCAGCAGTACAGATGGGCCTTATTTATGTGAACCCGGAAGGCCCTAATGGCAAGCCCGACCCGCGCGCTGCTGCTGTGGACATTCGCGAGACGTTTGCACGCATGGCAATGAATGATGAAGAGACCGTCGCCTTGATTGCCGGCGGTCACACGTTCGGCAAAACCCATGGCGCGGGCGACGCTGCGCTCCTCGGCGCCGAACCCGAGGCAGCCAGTATCGAGGAGCAGGGGCTTGGCTGGAAGAGCAGCTTTGGCAGCGGCAAAGGCGGCGATACTATTACCAGCGGTCTGGAAGGCGCGTGGACCCCCACCCCTATACAGTGGGATAACAGCTACTTCGATACGCTTTTTGGCTATGACTGGGAGCTGGTCAAGAGCCCGGCGGGGGCGCAGCAGTGGGCGCCCAAAGGCGGTGCAGCAGCGGATGCAGTGCCCGATGCCCACGACGCATCGAAACGCCATGCGCCGATGATGGCAACCACAGACATTGCGCTGCGGGTGGACCCGCGCTATGCGAAGATTTCCAAACGTTTCCATAAACACCCCGACCAGCTTGCCGACGCATTTGCCCGGGCATGGTACAAGCTCACTCACCGCGATATGGGCCCTCCGGTGCGTTTTCTCGGCTCACTGGTGCCCAAAGAAGTACAGTTGTGGCAGGACCCGGTGCCGGCGGTCGACCATAAACTGATTGGCAAGAAGGACATCGCCGCACTCAAGGCCAGAGTTCTGGACTCGGGGCTTTCTATACCCAAACTGGTAGCAACAGCCTGGGCTTCAGCGTCTACGTTTCGCGGCTCCGATAAGCGTGGTGGAGCAAACGGCGCACGTATTCGTCTCGCTCCGCAAAAGGATTGGGAGGCCAATCAACCAAAGCAG
>JBDNIE010000302.1:0-6122 GCA_041688425.1 Halioglobus sp.
GCGAACAGGCGAACAGGCGAACAGGCGAACAGGCAGCTAGTTGTCAGCGCTAGCCTGTAATGGGGCGGCGCTGGAGGGCACAGGGCAGTCCATTACTGCCGCAGTGCTGGCGACTATCTCCCATTCCACCGCACTCAGCGTGCCGTCGCTGCTAGCGGCAATGCTCATCGCTTTGAGTAGGCGTGGCTTAAGCAGCGGATAACAATCTGCCAGTATATCCACAGCAGCAGAAAAAGCCGTGACACTGCATCGCTCCCTCGGCAGTAGTGACAGGTGGGACAAATCCAGCGCAGCTACGCCCGTGCAAAATGCATCCTCTGGACTGCCATCGCCTTCATAAGACAGCAGTGATAACACGGTTTGTATCGGTGATATCACTTGCCGCAGCGAACGGTGGCGCGCTCGACTCGGTGTGATCGGTAAAAACTCCGGATCAAGGTAGTGCTGCACCAACTGGAACAGGCACCATTCGTGTAGCTCGGTGTGCCGGTCAGCTCGAATGAGGCGCAGCAGGATATCCTTGAACAGACGATACTGGCTCCCCGACATGGATTTGAGCGCCGGCAGGCACATCTCCAGCAACGGTAGTCTGCGCGGCGCGCCGAGTTTCTGCACGCCTGGTCGAAGCGTGTGGACGAGGGTTTCCAAACCGGTGATGCGCGCGCTGGCAATGATGCCTAACTGGGCTTGTTGTAAGGTCGCGTCATCGCCCAGCAGTAGCGCAAACACCAGCGCCTGTGCGCTCAGGGGTTCGTGGCTGTGCTCTACAAATACCAGCGGGATGTCGTGCATGCTGGCGGTTTCTCGCTCCAGTTGTTCAGGGGTGGGTTCAAAATCGGCGTCTTGGTGCTGCCTCGGTTCTGCATCTTCAGCCGGTGCACCGGCCATGGCTGCTGCCACTAGCGCGGCGCGACCCACCCCGACCTCGGCCGCACCGGGTCGCGTCTGCTGCCAGTCGTAGTGCTCGGGTCTGCGCTGGATGTAGTGTCCATCCCAGCGCGGATCAACGCGCCGAATACGCTCCTGCAGCGGCGGATGGGTTGCAAAGACATGCCATAATCGATGCGTAATCTGCCCGAAAAAAATATGCGACATCTCGGTCGCGCGCGCCGCATGTACCAGTGTGCCGGGTATATAGCCACCGATCACCTTGAGTGCGTCGCCAATGCTCTCGCCGTTGCGGGTGAACTGCACCGCGCTGGCGTCCGCGAGATACTCCTTTTGTCTCGAGATCGCCGCCTTGATGAAGCCGGCTGCGAGACCGCCTGCCAGCCCCAATAGCCAAAGTGCCAGCCCGAGCAAGGGCAGTGCGGCAGCGCCCTTTCCCCCGTTGCTCCCGGTGCGAGCGCGACGGCCACTGAGCAGCATAAAGCGCCCAACGTCGCTGATAAAGGTAATGCCCTTCAGCATCGACGCCAGGCGGATGTTGAGCCGCATATCGCCGTTGAGGATGTGGCTGAACTCGTGGGCAATGACACCCTGAAGCTCGTGTCTCTTGAGGTGCTCTAGGGTGCCGCGGGTGACGCCCACGACGGCGTTGGCAGGCGTGGTGCCCGCCGCGAAGGCATTGATGCCGCGCTCGCTGTTCAGCACATACAGAGGAGGTACGGGCATATTGGCTGCCAGAGCGATCTCTTCCACCACATTGAGGCAACGACGTTCTGCGGCATTACTCGTCTGCGGCAAAATCCGGGTACCACCCATGCCCTCGGCGACCGCCTTGCCTCCGGCGGCCAGACTGATTCGCGTTGCGATTACGACCAGTGCGATGGTGCTGGTAATGGCGAGGCCGACAGTGCCGAAACGCGTCCAGTTAAAGTAAGAGAGAAAGCCAGGCAGTCCTTCGCGGCTGCCGCTGTAAATGTTGTAGTCATCGCCAAGAAAAAGAACCGCTGCGACGAGGATATTGGTGAGCACCACCAGCAGTGCAACCGCCAGCACAAAAAACACAATCAACAGCCGCGTGTTGCGCCTGGCGAGATCCTGCTGCGCGAAAAAATCCATGGGGTTATCCGGTCATGCGGTCATGCTGTCAGGCGGCTAGAAGGAAGCCTTGGGTGGCATTTGAATCTCGGCGGAGTCCTCGAACTCCAGCAGTGTGGCGTCGGTGGGATGTCCGAATCTTACGGCGAAAAATACCGGCGGAAAGCTCTGGCGATAGGTGTTGTAGGACATCACCGCGTCGTTGAAGCCCTGCCGTGCGAACGCTACCCGATTTTCCGTGGTGGTCAGTTCCTCCGAGAGTTGCAGCATATTCTCGTTGGCTTTGAGGTCCGGGTAGGCTTCCATGGTGACGTTAAGTTTGCCCATCGCACCACGCAGCGTTCCTTCGGCTGTCGCCAGCTTGCCCAGCTCACCCGCGTTTACATTGCCGTTGCCCATTGCTTTCAGAATGGCCGCTGCGTCATTGCGAGCGGAGGTCACGGCATCCAGTGTCTCACGCTCGTGCGACATGTAGGCTTTGGCCGTTTCCACCAGGTTGGGAATCAGGTCATAACGCCGTTTGAGCTGCACTTCGATCTGCGAGAACGCGTTGAGGAAGCGATTCTTTAGGGTCACCAGTGTGTTGTAGAGGGTGACGAGGTAGATCGCCAGCCCGAGCAACACCAGCCAGAATACGATAGTGGACATTTCCATAAATCAAGCTCCCGTTATTGTTCTGCGTGTTTTTTACTGCGGTAGAGTCAGAAGTTCCAGTATTAGGCTGGAAGTATGTGTACTGAAACACCATTTACTGCAGCATTGCCGGACAGTGTGTCCAGCGCCAACTCATCTGTAATATCATTGCAGCTTACGCCCGCATGTCGTTGCGCGATCGCCATACGAATACCCTTGCGGTCGTGCCCGTACCCGTGCGGCAAACTGACGACGCCGGGCATAATATCATTGGAAGATTCTACGACAACCTGCAGTTCCCCAACGCGAGAGCGTACGCAGACGACAGTGCTGTTCTCGATTTTTCGTTGCTGCAAATCGGTGGGGTGCATTAACAGGGTGCAGCGATTTTTTCCTTTAACGAGGCGCCAGTAATTGTGCATCCAGGAGTTATTGGACCGCACATGACGTCGCCCGATCAGTTGTAATGGCTGTAGTTCATTGCAGTCATCGACAACTGCATTGGTGGTGGTATCGGTGGTTGCATTGATAGCTGGAAACTCGCCGCGTAAGCGTGCCAGATCTGCAAGCGGCTCCGGCGTATCACAACGGATAATCTTGCCTTTTGTGCGCAGGCGGCCGGGTAACTGCGGCTGCAACGGGCCGAGGTCTACGCCGGAGGGGTGCTGGCGCAATTTCTCCAGCGACATGCCCTGCTCAGCATAAGGACCATATTGCAGCCCGAGTGCGATTGTCTCAATGGGAGCCACAGCAGGCTGTGTTTCTGTGCCCAGCAGCACTGCTACGCGATTGCCTAGTTCAGTAAATATTTCCCAGTCGTGCAGTGCGCCTTCGGGCTTGTCGAAAACGGCTTCGTTGAAGCGCGCGGTGTTGCGCATGGCATTGCCATGGAACGCGATGTCGTAGTGATCATGTTCCAACGCTGAGGTCGGCGGCAGGATGATGTCGGCATGACGCGTGGTTTCATTGAGATAGGGATCCAGCGACACCATGAATTGGAGCTGCGAGAGGGCCTCGTCCAGCTGCCGTCCATTGGGTGTGGACATTACCGGGTTGCCCGCGCCGGTGAAAAGGGCGCGAATCTGATCCTCTCCGGGTGTGGTGATTTCCTCCGCAAGCGCTACCGAGGGCAGTTCCCGGTCAAACTCGGGCAGCCCGCGCACACGGCTGTGATGGCGACCAAACCCGCCGGGACTGATGTTGCTCATCTGGTCCAGGGCGGGGAGGGTAAACAGCGAACCGCCGGGCAGATCCAGATTACCGGTCGCGATATTGATTATTTGGATAAGCCACTGGCTGAGCGTGCCGTAGGCCTGTGTGGAGACCCCCATGCGGCCGTAGCAGATAGCGGCATTGGCGGCGGCAAACTCGCGCGCGATGCGCTGGATAGTGGCGGTGTCAATGCCGGTATATTGCGCTGCGTACTCCGGCGTAAAATCCTTGATCGCATGCCGGACTTCGGCAAGACCTGTAGTGAAGTCGCGCAAGTGCGCCGGTTCGTCCAGTTCCTCGCTGAAAATGGTGTTTAGCAGCGCCAGTAAAAAGAGTGCATCGGTACCCGGTTTGATAAAGAAATGTTCACTGGCCAGTTGCGCGGTCTCCGTGCGGCGCGGGTCCAGCAAGACCAGTTTTCCGCCCCTGGCCTTCAGTGCCTTGATACGTTTTTTGACATCTGGCACCGTCCAGATACTGCCGTTAGACGCTATCGGATTGGCACCCAGCATCAGGAAATAATCGCTGCGATCAATATCGGGAATGGGAAACATGGTCTTGTGGCCGAACAGCCACAGCGCCGCCAGATGGTGCGGCAACTGATCCACCGAGGTAGCAGAGAAGCGATTGTTGGTGCGCAAATGCCGGAACAGGTTGCCCTGGTGCGTCATCATGCCGTAGTTGTGCACGGTGGGGTTGCCTAAGTAGATGCCGATGGCATGCACGCCGTGCTTTTGATGTACGGCCATCAAGCCATTGGCGGCGCGGTCCAGCGCTTCCTCCCAGCTGATCTCCAGCCACTGTGATTCACCGGCTTCATCGGTGACCCGCCGCAACGGTTTGCGCAGGCGGTCGGGGTCTTCGTGTAAGTCTTTTAGTGCCGTTGCCTTGGGACAGATGTGGCCGCGGCTCAGTGGGTCATTCTTGTCGCCCTTGATCGAGAGTATCTGCTGGCCCTCGGTTTCGATCACAACACCGCAGATGGCTTCGCATAAGTGGCAGGCGCGATAATGTGTTTTTCGGACGGCGGCAGCGGTGGTCATTGCGCTGTCTCCTGCAATGTGACCAGTCCGCGTGTGCTGGCGTCTGCGAGCAATGCCTCCAGATCGGCTTGAAGTTGCGGTCCCTCCACCTCGTATTCTTCCAATAGCGCGTTGTAGATACTGAGCATGCTGTCGCCCGCGCCTATCAACTCCCAGATCCGGGTGCCCACCGCATCCAGACCCAAGTAGCACTCGCTCTCCAGGTCGAGTATGACGGTCTCGCCAGAGACCTCCTGAGAGGTCGCTTGTGGTGACAGGGCAATGTTTTGATTGAGGTCCATAACGGGTCTGTCGTTTGGCGGGTCAGGCCGTAGTGTAGCGCAATGACCACTGCAGGCAACTTGGCTATTTTGCTCTGCCCCGAATGGTCTTTATCTTAAGCCCAAACGTGGCACATAGGCGTCAAAGCGAGTAGAGATTGAAAGGGTCATCTGAGGCCATGGAGGGTGGGGCGGCCATCCGTCGGGGCGGCCATCCGTGAAGCGAGCCTACCGGGACGTATTGACGGCGTGTCCCGAAAAGCGCTACTCGGTTTGTCGCCGATCTTGCAGCTTTTACTTTAGCTCCATGCTCGGCGATAAATTAGATGACACAGCGCTGGGCCCCGCCGTGAACCCGCACTCATAAGCAGGGGAAGGCCCTCCTGCCCCGCACAGTCCCAACTCTGTGCCATGCAATTCGCCGCTTAAGTGCCGCGTTTGGGGCTAATTAAGTGCCATTCTGCTCTGACTCCAAACCCGACCTGGCTCTAATTTTACTCTGACCCCAAAACCCCGCCCGATGCGGGTAGAGCGGAGAGGCGCTCTTTCATCCAGCTGATCAACCCCCCGCGTAGCAAGAACTGCACTTGTCGCGGCGACAGGGTGTGACGCATCTGAAATGTATATTGGCGCGTGAGGTTTTCGACCACCAGTTCGCCCCCCTCTGTCAGCGCGCGCCGCAGATCGGTCAGGCGCAGTACGTCGTCGGCCTGGATACCATCGTAGTCCCCAGAATCGACGAAGGTCAGTGGCAGCACGCCGAAGTTGATCAGGTTTTGCGCGTGTATCCGCGCGAAACCCTTGGCTAGAACCGCGCGCAGCCCGAGGTACTGCGGGCCTAGTGCCGCGTGCTCGCGGCTCGAGCCCTGTCCGTAATTACTCCCACCCACCACAGCGTGGCCTGGCACCTGCTTGGCTCGTGTGGCGTAGGTGGGGTCGAGCCTGTCGAAGGAAAACTCGGCTATCCTGGGAATATTGCTGCGAAACGGCA
>JBDNIE010000303.1:0-15975 GCA_041688425.1 Halioglobus sp.
GACATAGCGACTTATATATGCCCCCTTTTTGCCCGTTGTAGTGGGTCAAATATCGTTTTTTGAAAGCAAGTAAGGAGTTTATGGGTAAATCACTGGTTATCGTGGAGTCGCCGGCAAAGGCCAAGACTATTAATAAGTATCTCGGTCCAGACTTCATCGTAAAATCAAGTATCGGCCATATCCGTGATTTGCCGACGTCGGGCGATGGCACTGGTAAGGCCGATCCGAAGGAGCGGGCAGCGCAGGCCGCTCGCACGCGCAAGATGGCACCAAAGGCGAAAGCCGAATACAAGAAAAAGAATGCGCGACAACAATTGGTGCGCAGGATGGGAATAGATCCTGATAGGGGCTGGGACGCAACGTACCAGATACTGCCCGGTAAAGAGAAAGTGGTGAATGAACTGGCCAAGCTTGCCGCTAACGCTGACACCATCTACCTCGCAACTGACCTTGACCGAGAGGGTGAGGCCATTGCGTGGCACCTGAAAGAAGCTATTGGCGGTGATCCATCCCGTTACCAGCGGGTGGTGTTCAATGAGATCACCAAAAAGGCGATCAAGGCCGCTTTTGAACGGCCCTCAACGCTGGACATGGACCGTGTCAATGCGCAGCAGGCGCGTCGATTTCTGGACAGGGTTGTCGGATTCATGGTGTCACCGCTGCTGTGGGCTAAGGTCGCACGCGGCTTGTCCGCTGGCAGAGTGCAATCCGTTGCAGTGCGGTTAATCGTTGAGCGTGAGCGAGAGATTCGGGCTTTTATTCCAGAGGAGTACTGGGAGATTCACGCAGACCTGGCCACCGAAAAGGGTGAAGAGATCCGTTTTCAGGTTCGCAAGCATAATGGTGAGGAGTTTCGTCCGGGCGAGGAGGTCGCTGCAAAATTGGCCGTCACCGCTTTGCAGAAGTTGCCGTACTCCATTTCTAAACGAGAAGACAAGCCTACAAAATCCAAGGCACCAGCACCGTTCATCACGTCGACATTGCAACAGGCGGCAAGTACTCGTCTCAGTTTCAGTGTCAAAAAGACCATGATGATGGCGCAGCGACTCTATGAAGCAGGCTACATCACTTACATGCGTACTGACTCAACCAATTTGAGTGCCGACGCCGTGGCGGCCTGTCGCGATTATATAGGCAGTAACTTTCCGGCCAAGTACCTGCCGGAGCAGCCCAAGGTATTCTCTTCCAAAGACGGTGCACAGGAAGCTCACGAGGCCATACGTCCATCGGATGTGAACGTGCTGCAGAGTGGGCTTAGCGGCATGGAGCGCGACGCTGAACGTCTTTATGAACTTATCTGGCGTCAGTTTGTGGCCGGGCAGATGCCCGACGCAGAGTATACCGCCACTGTTGTAACTAGCGCTGCGGGGGATTACGAGCTCAATGTAAAGGGTCGCATTGTGCGTTTTGATGGTTATACACGCGTACTGACCCCCGCCGCACGAAAAAACGATGATGCCGTACTGCCCGATATGCAAAAGGGTGATTCGCTAAAACTTCTAAAACTCGATCCCGTGCAACACTTCACTAAGCCTGCGTCCCGCTTCGGTGAGGCGAGTCTGGTGCGCGAGTTGGAGAAGCGCGGCATCGGGCGGCCATCCACCTATGCGTCCATTATTTCGACCATTCAGGAACGCGGTTATGTGAGGCTGGAGAATAAGCGTTTCTATGCTGAGAAGATGGGAGATATCGTTACTCAACGTTTGCAGACAAGTTTTACTGAGCTGTTGGGTTATGGATTTACCGCGTCGATGGAAAAGCGCCTCGACGAGGTCGCCCAGGGCAAGCTGGAGTGGCACAAGTTGCTGGATGATTTTTACGCGGAGTTCCGGACCTTGTTGGAGACGGCGCAGGAGGCCGAGCCCGCAGGAATGCAGCCTAACGAACCTACCATGACCGACATCGAATGCAGTACCTGTAGCCGACCAATGCAGGTTCGAACCGCCAGTACTGGCGTATTTTTGGGCTGTTCCGGATATGCTCTGCCGCCCAAGGAGCGCTGCAAAAATACGCTCAACCTTACGTCAGGTGATGAAGCTATTTCAGAGGATGCCGATGATGAGGCCGAATCGCGCTTGCTGCGCAGCAAGCACCGTTGCACTCTGTGCAATACTGCGATGGACAGTTACCTGATCGATGAGCGGCGCAAGTTGCATGTCTGTGGTAATAACCCGGACTGCGCTGGTTTTGAGGTAGAAGAGGGCAAATTTAAGATCAAGGGTTATGATGGCCCGACGCTGGATTGCGATAAATGCGACGCGCAGATGCAACTCAAAAATGGGCGCTTCGGTAAGTATTTTGGTTGCACAGGGCCGGATTGTAAGAACACCCGCAAGTTATTGCGCAGCGGGGAGGCGGCGCCACCAAAGATGGATCCTGTCCCCATGCCGGAATTGGAGTGCCAAAAGGTAGAAGACCATTATATTTTACGCGACGGTGCGGCGGGCCTATTTCTCGCAGCCAGTCAGTTTCCGCGCAATCGCGAGACACGCGCACCGCTGGTGGCGGAGTTACTGCCACATAAGTCCGAGATTGACCCCAAGTACAGCTTCTTATTCAGTGCGCCAACGGAAGACGATGATGGCAACCCGGCACAGGTGCGCTTCAGTCGAAAGACCAAAGAGCAGTATGTTATGACCGATGTAGACGGCAAGGCGACTGGCTGGAAGGCTTTCTTCAATAAGGGAAAGTGGCTGGTTGAGAAGCCGGCTAGTCAGCGTGCAGGGAAAAAATCCTGAACGTGCTGCATTATAGTTGCCGGTGCTTTGACGGTTTTCGCAGGCCTGGCAATCCGATTGGTTGTCTCAGCACCCAACTGTTAGAATGGCGTGGAATTTTAAAACAATAGAGGTCAATCTAGTGTCTACAGCACTGCTGGAAATTGTCGATCGTGGGGAGGGCGAAATTGTCCTGCGACGAGCAGATAGCGACGCCGAGCCATTGGTTACAGTCAATTTTTCCGAAGAAGCGCGTATTTATATCATGGACAATAGCCTTGAGGTCGCTAAGGCGATGATTCAGGCCGGCATTCAAGCCGCCGCTCTCATTTCTGAGCGCGGTGATAACGAGGCAGAAACGTCACCGGTCGTCGTACCGCGCATAGTGCATTAGAGCGTGCATTAGAGCGTGCATTAGACTGGCATTAGACTGGCATTAGACTGGCATTAAACAGGACGACACGCTATCTCTGGCGCCTGCGAGGGTCAACTGCCCCTGCGCAATACTCCCACACTGAGCCCTTCAATAGTGAATGACTGCTCCCGCAAGTCCACAGTAATTGGCTGGTAGTCGCGGTTTTCTGGGAGTAGTTGCAGCAGGTGCTTCTGGTTAGTGCGTTGCAGACGCTTAACCGTCACCTCATCTTCAATACGCGCAACGATGATATCGCCGTTTTTCGCCACCGGCGTGCTGTGTACCGCCAGCAGATCGCCATCGAGTATTCCCACGTCAATCATGCTGTCGCCCTGCACCGTCAGGAAAAAATCCGCATGGGGCTTGAAGAAGCTGGCAGGTAGGTCGCAGTAATCCTCGATATGCGCCTCGGCGAGCACCGGGTTGCCTGCAGCTACGCGCCCGATGATCGGTATGCCAGCGCTTTCAGGTAGCCTGATGCCTCGGGAAGCGCCCGCGATCATTTCAATGGCACCCTTACGAGCGAGCGCTTTGAGATGCTCCTCTGCAGCATTAGCGGACTTAAAACCAAGCCTTTGTGCAATATCGGCGCGGGTGGGCGGGTATCCGGTGTCCGCAATGTGTTCTCGGACAATGTCGAGCACTTGCTGCTGACGCTGTGTAAGCTTTTCCATCACGAATACCTTCTGTTGATTTATACAGGTACTGTGATTATATACAGCATGTCTTGATTTGCAATGCGCTTACCTGTCAGGAGTTTTCGACCCGGTCGCTGGCAGTCGCAGCCAAGGACAGCTGTTAGCCTATCAGTGTTTTTTAGTTGCCATATGGCGGTAGACAATATAAGCCGCCAGCACCATGACAAGTTGAATGCCCGCGAATAGAAAAACAGTCTCATTGTTAAGCCATCCGGCAAGCGCACGCCCGCTAGCGGCGAAAAAGTTGACCGCAAGCCCGGCATTGAAAAGGGTGATCACCACCATAATCAAGAGGATGAATACGTTCGTCGGTTTCTTTGCGGTCATCTGCCGCCTCCCACCACTTTGTCTGGTATCTGTTGTTACCCTGGCAGTCCGACTGGGCAAGAGGTAAGACTATCGCCTGACCGACCCTCAACACAGGGGACTTTCCGGGCAATGTTGGAGGGAAGGCTCACCGAGGAGTCTGCTTTTCCTCTGCCTCCTGTCGCAGCGCCTGTCCTCGCTGCGCCTGCTGAATCACATAGAACCGAATGGCCGCGGCCTGTTCGGGGCTGATATTGTCTGCAAATGCTGCCATGCCCCGTTCTTTCAGCTGCCCTTCGAGCACCACGGCCGCCCAGCTCTTTTCATCCCAGAGATAAGCTGAACCACGCAGATCCGGCACCAGCAGGCCGGAAACGGCATTGAGTCCGTGACAACCCATGCAGACATCCTGATAGGTGGTCAAACCCAATGCCAGTGTTTCCGGGCTAGCAGTGAGCTCAGGCGCATTGAAAACCACCGAGGGTCGCCAAGACACTGCGGGCAGTTCCTCCTTTGCATCGAGCTTGAAGGTGAGTACGCGGCTGATATTCGGCATGCTCTCGGCCTGCACGTACTCGCCAAATACCAGCGCGAACGCGCCGCCCCAGCCGACGTTGATCGACACATACTGCTCCCCGCCAACTTCATACATGATAGGCGCTGCGACTACGCCGGTCTGCGTGGCGAAGTTCCACAGTTGCTCGCCGGTTTGGGCATTATAGGCCACGAACTGGCCATCGGCTGTGCCCTGAAAGACCAGATTGCCAGCGGTGGCCAACGTGCCGCCATTCCAGGCACCGCGATACTCTACCCGCCACGCCTCTTCTTGCTTGATGGGGTCCCACGCGACCAGGCGACCTTTAATCAGCGCACCAATCGCATCCCGTTCTGCCTGATCGTCAGGCAAGCCGCCAATCACGCCGTCGGTCCCCGTGTTGATGATGCCAGGATTGTAGTTGAAGTTTTCGGGTTGCCCATACATTGCGGGTATATCGAGCACCGGGATGTAGGCCAGACCGGTTTGTGGGCTGAAGGACATAGGGTGCCAATTGTGGCCGCCCAGATAGGACGGGAACAGGAGGAAGGGCTCGTCTTTGTAGCGTGCCTCGGGTACTTCCACTGGGCGGCCGGTTGCCATATCAACGTGTGTCGCCCATGTAATATTGATGTAGTTGTTCGCCGACAATAACGCACCGGTTTTGCGGTCCAGCACATAGAAAAAACCGTTTTTGGGCGCTTGCATCAACACATCCCTGCTGACACCATCAAGCTTAAGCTCAGCCAGAATAATGCTCTGGGTTGCCGTATAGTCCCAGCTCTCGCCGGGCGTTGTCTGATAGTGCCACACGTACTCGCCGGTATCGGGACGGACTGCGATGATCGACGATAAGAATAGATTATCTCCGCCGCCGGGCGAGCGAATCTCTTGGTTCCAGGGAGTGCCATTGCCGACGCCGAAATAGAGCAGGTCCAGTTCGGGGTCGTAGGCCATGGAGTCCCAGACGGTGCCGCCACCGCCCCCAAGTTTCCACCATTCTCCCTTCCAGGTTTGCGCCGCCATTTTCATAGCATCGTTCTCAAAATCGAGTGAGGGATCACCGGGTACTGTGTAAAAGCGCCACGCTAGTGCCCCATCCTTTACGGTGTAGGCGCTGAGGAAACCGCGCACCCCAAACTCGGCGCCGCCATTGCCAATCAGTACCTTGTCCTTTACCACCCGCGGCGCGCCGGTGATGCTATAGGGAAGCGTCGTATCGAAAGTGCTCACCTGCCAGTTTACTGTGCCATTCTTTGCGTCGAGTGCGAACAGGCGCCCATCCAATGCGCCGACGAACACCTGGCCTTTCCAGACGGCTACGCCGCGATTAACGGGTCCGCAGCAGGTGTGCTTTACCTTGTCTTTGGGCACTGCGGGATCGAACGTCCACAGGCGTTCGCCGGTGCGCGCGTCAAGTGCGTGCACGATGCTCCAGGAAGAGGTGGTGTACATCACGCCATCCACCACGATTGACGTGGCCTCAATGCCGCGTTGCGTGTCAAGGTCGTGGAACCAGACTAAACCGAGCTTGCTGACATTGTCGGTATTGACCTGTGTCAGTGGGCTAAAGCGTTGTTCGTCATACGTTCGGCCATAGGACATCCAGTTTCCCGGGTCCTTGTCAGCCTGCTGCAGGCGCTGAGCATCAACGCTGGCCGGCGCGACTTCCACTGGTGCTTGAGCCGCAGCGCTGACCTGTTCCCGGGCAATTTGCGCTGGTGCGAGCCCAGGTTCAGCTAGTTTCGCCGCGGATTCTTCGGGGTCACAGGCAGCCAGTGCAAGGATGAGCAAAGCGAGCGTGCCCAGCGTAGAAAGGTTTCTGATCATGATGCGTGTGCCCTCACGGACTTGGTTAGCTTGCGACCGCTGACTCGAAGTTATGGCATAAGCATATAGCGTTTGGCGGCGCATTGGAACGAACGTCCAGAGCCGCATTGCGGGGTAATAACGGCAGCAAAATAAAGAGGAGGTGAATGGCGCTTCCTTAAGCCCAAGCTCCCCTAAAGGGTCTGCCCCTGTTTACGGATAGGGGTTCACAGCGCGATGCCACTTAATTTATCGCCGATGTTGCAGTGTATCGCAGTACCATTCGATGGGACTTTATCCCCGCTGCGTGCGTTGGGTCAGTGCTTCGCGCACCGCGAGCTGGCCAGCGAGACTGACCTTCAGTTTAAGCGACATCCACAACGGAATCAGCATCAACACAGCAAGTGCCGGCCCCATGATGATACCGAGGCCCAGTATTACGGAGTATGGGGCATCCCCGGGTGCCGTGTTCGCTTCGAGTCCGATCAAATCGAGGAACGGACCCGCGACCAGATAGCCAAAGCCCGAGATAAACTTCGCCGCAAAAAAAGCGGCTGCAAACATGACGCCCTCCTGGCGCTGGCCCGACTCCAGCTCATGCTCATCAGCAACATCCGCCAGCAGGGCGTGATTGGCGATGGTGCGCAGAATGCTCATGGTCACCCACAACGCGTAATTGACGAAGACCAGCGCAAACACCCAGCTGCATCCTTCCGGCAGCCATCCAAGCAACTTCAGCGGCGTGAGCCACAGCATATTCAGTGCCCCCAGAGCACAGCTCAATTGCAGCAGATGCTGCTTTTCCAGGCGCGCATTGAGGAATCTTGAACTCATGGTGGCGAATAGGACGGCCAGCAGGGGAGGCCCGCCCAGTAGTACGGAAATCTGCACGGTGTCGAAGCCCCAGAAGTAGGTGAAGGTCACCATCAGCAGCGCACTGGTAATACCGCCCATACCGCCGAAGGCGGTCTCCAGAATAACCAGATAGCGAAAATTGCGGTTGCGAAACGTGGCCAGGATGTTGCGGAACATGGAGCCGCCTCCGGGCGCTGCAGACTTGAGTAACGCCGGGATATAGTGCCAGGTACCCCAGATACAGAGGGCACTGAATAGCACAACGCCGATAGCGCTAAGCCAACCGTAATGGCGATAGTTTTCAACGATGAAGCGACCATCGTGGTTCGCATCGCCCGAAAACAGTAAAAACATTGCGCTGGCCGCCACCGCCACACCAGCGAACCAGCCAAGGTTAGTGCGCGCGCTGGCGAGGCGGGTGCGCTCGTGATAATCCGTTGTAATTTCCGCCCCCAAGGCCAGGTAGGGGATCATGAAAAAGGTCAGCGCTGTGCGCAGCAGTATGACGCTGGCAAGCAACCATAGAAACAAACTGGATTGGCTCTGCACAGCAAATTCGGGCGGCGAAAAAATAGCGATAAAGCCCAGTGCCATCGGCAGAACCGATCCAATCATCAACGGATGTCGACGGCCCCAGCGGCTGCGCAGTTTGTCTGACCAGGCGCCTACCAGAGGATCAGATAGCGCATCCCAAATCACAGAAATCGCGATTGCCAGCCCGGTTAATGTGCCGCTCAATCCCAGTACTTGTTTGTAATAAAACAGTACGAACGCGCCAAATGCAGCATCTTTTAGCGCATAGCTGACTACGCCTGAGCTGTATAACAGTCGTTCTCGAAAGCTAACGGTTGTGATACTAAAGCCCTCGATCCTGCGCGGTACGGTGTTTGCCGGAATAGGCCGCGCGTCGCAGTGGTCGTAATGCTAGCCTCCAATGCGACGCGCTGTCAGCTTTACAGGGTCAATTCGGCCATGTCACGCAGCAGATTGATATCACCGTTTATCAGCAGTGAGGTTACGGGTGAGTTTTCCCAGTCCTTGAGCTTTTCCTTAATACGATCTTTTGGCCCCGACAGAGAGATTTCGTCAGCGAAAGCGTCCGGCACTGCGGCGATCGCTTCGTCGCGTTTGCCCTCGAAAAACAGTTTTTGAATGGCGTCTGCTTCGTCCGGAAAACCCATTCGCGCCATCAATTCCTTGTGGAAGTTGTGCTTGGCCGAGCCCATGCCGCCAATATAAAAGCCCAGCATCGCTTTAACCGGATACAGCGCTTGTGCCATATCGTCGCTTATGGAGACCATAACGATAGGCGCTATTTCGAAACCGGGTTTAGCCGCTGTCAGTTGCTCGGCGTAAACCTCCTGTCGGTAAGGCGAGTAATACAGCGGCAGCCAGCCATCGGCAATTTCCGCCGTTTGCGTGACGTTCTTTGGGCCCTCCGCGCCGACAAAAATAGGGACATCCGCGCGTAGCGGGTGGGTGATCGATTTTAGCGGCTTGCCCATCCCCCATGATCCGGGACCCGTGTAGGGCAGGGGATAGAACTCTCCGTCATTGGTCACCGGTTCCTGACGGGCGAGTACTTTGCGAATAATCTCTATGTATTCACGGGTGCGGGTCACGGGCTTGCTGTACGGCTGGCCATACCAGCCCTCTACGACTTGTGGCCCGGACACGCCGAGTCCGAGAATCATGCGGCCACCGGACAGGTGGTCCAGGGCCAGAGTCGCCATTGCACAGGCTGTGGGCGTGCGCGCCGATAGTTGGGCGACGGCGGTACCCAGGCGTATCTTTTTGGTGTGGGCACCAATCCATGCCAGCGGCGTAAAACAATCATTACCCCACGATTCTGCACACCATACGGAGTCGAAACCCAGACGCTCAGCTTCCTGCGCCATCTCGACGTGTGCATTGCCCGGCGCCAGCGCACCCCAATAGCCCAATTGCAGGCCCAGTGAAAGTTTTGCCATGATGTTCTCCTGTTATCGACGCGTAACTGTACGCCATCAGCGGTGCGGACAGTAAGTGCTTTTGGGCCAAATTCGCTGACTTCCCCGCTCAATCGCATTTTCAATCGGGAGCGGCATTGGATAGACTCTGCCGACCTGAATCGTAGCGTAGGATGAACTAACACATGAGCCAACTCACGCACCTTGATGATCAGGGCACCGCCCGCATGGTTGATGTCGGTGACAAGGCCGTCACGGAGCGAATCGCGGTGGCCGCAGCGGTTGTTTCAATGCAAGCGCAAACCATGGCCTTGTTGCAGCAGGGAGCGCACAAGAAAGGCGATGTGCTGGCGGTGGCGCGTATCGCTGGCATTCAGGCAGCCAAAAAATGCGCCGATCTGATACCGTTGTGTCATCCCCTGATGCTGACTTCAGTGGAGGTCAACTTTACGCTGGAACCCACTGCGAACTGTGTGCAGATTGAGTCCATCTGCAAGGTGTCCGGCAAAACCGGTGTGGAGATGGAGGCCTTAACCGCTGCCTCGATTGCGGCACTGACTATTTACGACATGTGTAAAGCGGTCGATCGCTCTATGGAAATTCATGGCGTGACCCTGATCCACAAGGAAGGTGGAAAGTCTGGCGTGTGGCGGCGCGAGGAGGAGGGTGCCTTCTGATGTTGAAAGTGCTTTTCTTTGCGCGGGTGCGCGAGCAGCTAGGGTGTGCTTCGCTGGAGCTTTTATTCCCTGAAACCGGACTTGATCTGGACGGCCTGCAGCAGCAGCTGTGCGATGAGCATGGCGAGGGCTGGTGCGATGTGCTTCGCCAGGACAATATGATTCGTGCTGTCAATCAAGTTGTGGTGACTGGCAATACTACGCTGTCGGACGGCGATGAAGTTGCTTTTTTTCCACCTGTCACCGGAGGCTGACATGAAACAACCACCGCTCATTACGGTGCAGGTTCAGGAGGACAACTTTGATGTGGGCCTGTTGCAGGCAGGGCTGCTTGCAGGTTCGTCAGACGAGGGTGCGATAGCGACATTTACCGGCTATGTGCGGCGTGATAACGATAGCCGTACGGTGGAGACGCTGGAGCTTGAGCACTACCCGGGCATGACCGAGGCCAGTATTATGGAGATTGCCCGGCAGGCCGCTGCTCGCTGGCCACTGCTCGCAGTCGCGATTGTGCACCGAGTGGGTGTGCTGCATCCGGGTGAGCAGATTGTGTGGGTGGGCGTGGCCTCGAGCCATCGTGAGGCTGCGTTCAGCGCCTGTGAATGTATTATGGATTTTTTGAAAACACAGGCGCCATTCTGGAAAAAAGAACAAGGTGCCGGGCAAGAGCACTGGGTGTCCGCTCGACACATCGACAGCAAGCGGGCTGCCCGGTGGCAAACAGATAGCATCGAATAGCCTGAACAGGGGATGTGCGCAGCACTGTGTCTGCGCTTCAATAGTACATTGGGCTAATACATTACTATAACGATGAAAGAGGATAATCAATGAGTTTGGATGGTCGCGAATTACGGGACTCACTGGGGCGTTTCGCCACAGGCGTCTGCATCATCACCACTATGTCGGACACGCAGCAGGCCTTGGGCATGACAGCCAACTCATTCTCTTCTGTCTCTCTGGAACCGCCATTGGTGCTGTGGTCCTTACAGAACAACTCGGATGTGTACGACATCTTTGCCCGACCGCGCCATTTTGCGATCAATGTCCTTAGCAGCGAACAGCAGGCCTATTCCAACCAGTATGCCAAAAAAGGGCAGCATGACCTGGATTCCGCGCATTACAGGCTCGGCAAATATGGGGCTCCGATCATTCGCCATGCATTGGCGACCTTTGAATGTGAACTGCATGCTACTCACGACGGCGGCGATCACCTGATTATTGTCGGCCGCGTCCTGAGCATGCACCAGCGTCCTACGGGCGAACCCTTGTTGTTTTATTGTGGGCGCTATCGTGAATTGCACTAGTCTGGGAATCCTCTTTTGATGGCAATCGTACTGAAAATTTTTTATTGTTGGGTGAAGCCTTTATACTGAGCAGCGTTTATCGTCAGAGTCATCTCTTCATGAAATTTTGTACCCATTGTGGCAATAGCGTAATTCTGCAAATTCCTGCGGGAGACGATCGCGAGCGGTTTGTTTGCGGCAGCTGTGAGTTGATTCACTACTCCAATCCGCGCGTGATTGTCGGTTGCGTCCCGGTTTATGAAGGCAAGGTGTTGCTCTGTAAAAGGGCTATTGAGCCACGTAAAAACTACTGGACCTTGCCTGCAGGGTTTATGGAAAACGGCGAAACCTCCGTGCAGGGCGCTGCGCGGGAGACCTGGGAAGAGGCGCGGGCCAAGGTCAGTAATATCGATCTTTACCGCGTATTTGACGTGCCCTATATCAACCAGATTTACATGTTTTATCGCTGTGACCTCGACAGCGGCGAGCACGCTGCGGGCCCCGAGAGCCTTGAGACGGGTCTGTACGATGAGAGTACTGTACCGTGGGACGAAATTGCCTTCCCCGTCATCTCGGAGACCCTTAAGGAGTTTTTTTCAGACCTCGCCAAAGGACAATTTCCAGTTCGTGTGTCTGCTATAGAGTATCGTCCGCGGCGCTAATTATTTTTACTGTATTCACCGGGTGGCCGTTGCCTGCGGTTGGCTGTAACCAACCGGCACTATCACTAGGCACTATCACCAGGCACCTTTAAGGAGCAGCAAGCTATGGCATTTCCAAAGATTGGCGCAGTGGCGCCTGCGTTTACCCTGCTGGACCAAAACGGCAAGAAAGTTAGCCTCAAAGAGTTCAAGGACAAACAGAATGTGGTGTTGTACTTCTATCCGAAGGCGATGACGCCGGGCTGCACAGTGCAGGCCTGCGGCATTCGCGACAGCAACAAGGCATTCGCCAAGCTCGATACGGTGGTGCTAGGTGTTAGCCCCGACCCGGTTGCCAAGCTGGGCAAGTTCATCGAAAAGCAGGATCTCAACTTTACCCTGCTGTCGGATGAGGAGCATGCAATCACCGAAAAGTATGGAGCCTGGGGCCTGAAAAAGTTCATGGGCCGCGAGTTTATGGGTGTGCTGCGCTCCACTATCATCATTGGCAAGGACGGCCGCGTGCAACATGTCATGGACAAAGTGAAAACCAAATCGCATCACGATGATGTGATAGCGCTGATGAAGGATCTGGGACTCTAAACCACTTATGCTCAATTATCTTTTCGACGATGCGCCGGAAGCGGGACAACTGCGGGAAATCGTGCCCGGCGTTTGGTGGCTGCGCATGCCGCTGCCCATGGCGCTGGACCATATCAATCTCTACCTACTCGAGGACACCGATGGTTGGTGGATCATCGATACGGGAATAGCGCTGGGTCCAACGCAGGATTTGTGGGAAGCGGTATTTGAGCAACATTTTGGCGATAAACCGGTCAAGGCGGTGCTCTCCACGCATCATCATCCCGACCATACCGGGATGGCGGGGTGGTTGTGTGAGCGCTGGCAGGTGCCTTACTACATTACGGAGGCCGAGTACTTCACGGGGCTGGCTTTTAGTAGGACACTGCCAGAACACTACAGCTGGAATACCGCGCAACACATGACGCGTTCGGGCTACACGCCGCAGCAAGTTGAGGAATCACGGGGCCAATTTGGCGGCTTTGGCTCGGTTATCACCCCCATGCCGACCGCCTATCGCCGCCTTGTTGACGGTGCGTTCCTGTCCATTAACGGCAACCGCTGGCAGGTGATCGTGGGAAGCGGGCACTCGCCGGAGCATGCTTGCCTGTATTCGAGCGCGCTGAATATCCTCATCTCTGGCGATCAGGTCATCCCCAGGATTACCTCCAATATCAGCGTGTCCGGCGCGGAGCCCGAGGGTAATCCCCTCAAGGAGTGGCTCAATTCGCATGAGCATTTTCTTGACGTGTTGCCGGCCGATGCGCTGGTATTGCCCGCCCACAACACACCCTTTTATGGCCTGCATGAAAGGCTACGTTACTTGATCGAGCATCACGAAGAGCATCTGCTGGCGCTGGAAGAATCCTGTCTTGACGAGTCGCGTTCGGCCATGGAGCTGTTGCCAGTGCTGTTCAAGCGGCCACTGGAGGGGCATAACCTGAGTTTGGCCATCGGTGAGTGCATCGCGCATCTCAACTACCTGCACCAGCGTGGGCAGGTGTCGCGTTCTGTCGACAACGAAGGCTGCTATCGGTATCAGTCGATAGATGTGACGTTGCCCATGCGCTTGCGCAAACAGCGTCATGCCGCTGAAGATGGCTCACCCATGCAGGTTTAAATAGTGTATTAAATACAAACAACTAAGACGTACTATTAAAGTTATAAATAGCATAAGAAAGGACTGGACCCTATGCCAATGCCCACCGATATCGGTGTTATCGACCTGATGCTTGCCATTCCCGGTGACGATAGCAGTAGTTTTTACGACTGGATCAAGCCGCTGCTGATGGATCGCGAGAGCCATGAGATGTTCACGATGCCGGCGCAGTACATGTTCAAGGATATCCCCGACACCGGTGAGCAGGAGGACTACATCGCCTACACGCTGGCGCAAATGGACAAACACGGCATTGAGCGCGCGATGATAGGCCTCGGCTTCAGTGAGCTGCAGGAAAAAGCCCTGCGCGCCCATCCCCACCGATTTTTCGCCTCGTATGAGGCAAATCCTAACAACGGTATGGATGAAGTGCGCAAGATTGTCGCGATGCATGAGGAATTCGACATCAAAGCCGTGACGGCAGCACCTGCCATGATTTGTCCGCCAGTGCCGGTCAATGACAAGAAGTGGTATCCCATTTATGCCAAGTTGGTGGAGCTGGATATCCCTTTCTGCCCCTGCATGGGTGTGCCGGGGCCCCGCGTGCCGTTCGGGCCGCAGAAAGTGGAGTTGCTCGATGAAGTTCTGTGGTTTTTTCCGGAACTGCGCGTCGTCACCCGGCACGGCTGCGAACCTTGGACCGATGTCGCGTGGAAAATGATGCTCAAGTATCCCAACCTGTACTACATGACCAGCGCTTTTGCTCCCAAGCATTATCCGCCGGATATTATCGATTTTGCTAACAAGCGCGGCGCAGGGCAAGTGATGTACGCGGGGTACTTCCCTATGGGCCTGTCACTCGACCGTATTTTTAAAGAGATGCCCGATGTGCCGTTTCGCGATGAGGTGTGGCCGAAGTTTCTGCGCGAGAATGCCATCAGGGTTTTTAAACTGGACGAATAAGATAACACTATGAAATACCTTGCGGTGGAAGAGGCGATTGCTGCGCCGGGTTTGCGCCTGGTGCTGACCGCCGGCGTTCCCGGCCCCTGGGGCGAGGCAGCCAAGGCCATGCTCGCGCACAAGAAGCTTAAGTACACTCCGGTGTTTCAGGAGGGCGGCGGGGAGAACACCGCGCTGCGCGAGTGGACCGGGCAAACATCCGCTCCGGTGGCGATTTACGACGATCTACCGCCTGCCTGCCACTGGTTTGATCTGCTCATGCTGATCGAGCGACTGGCACCTGATGCTCCGCTGGTGCCCGCCAATTGCGCAGACAGAACCCGTGTACTGGGCCTGTCTGCCCTGATTGCGGGTATGGACGGGTTTGGCTGGCACCGCCGCTTGCAGATGCTGGCGCCCATGATGGTATTGCCCAATCGCCCCGACATTATCGGGCGACTTGGCGCTAAATATGGGTGGTCGGAGCCCGCGCATGCTGCCGCTGCGTCGCGATTGTTGGGCATTAGCGCAGAACTCGACGCTATTCTGGCGCAGCAGGAGGCATCGGGTAGTGAATATTTGGTCGGGTATGCCGTATCCGCTGCCGATTTTTACTGGGCCAATTTCGCCGGTCTGCTCAAGCCGCTGGGTCCAGAGGATAATCCCATGCCAGGCTATCTGCGATCCACCTACGAATCGGCGGACGCGGAGACACTTGCCTGCCTCACCCCGAGGCTGGAGGCGCACCGCGACAGAATGTATACCCACCATATCCAATTACCACTGGTTTTTTAATAAGAGGAATACCCATGCTTTCACAACAGGAATTGTCAGACCGCTTCGAAATTCAGGACCTGGTGTTTCACTATTCGCATCTTATCGACAGCAAGGATATCGATAGATTGCGGGAGGACATCTTTACCGATGATGCGCATATTGATTACAGCGCATTCGGCGGCAGCGTGGGGAATCTGGAGGAAACATTGACCTTCCTCAAGGCGTCATTGACCGGCGAATTGTTTCCGCACAGCCAGCATTTGAATGCCAATATCCAGATAGCGCTGCAGGGTGATGTGGCCACGGGCCGGGTGATGTGCTTGAACCCCATGGAGATGGCCATGCCCGACGGTAAGAACCAGACCTTCTTCCTCGGTTTGTGGTATCTGGACGAGTACCGTCGTACAGACCGCGGTTGGCGCATTATGCGGCGCGGGGAAGTGAAAAGCTGGACGTTCAACACGCCCGGTTTTATGAGTTTCTAGCCGCCTGCCTGAGTCAAGTACGCGTGCGTGCCGTGTCTGGGTGTGGTGACCTCAGCGCGGCGAAAGCGTGATTTGTTTTGAGTATCGCCGCTAAAAACTTAAAGTAGATTCTAATATTATAGAAATAAGATATTGATTTTATTGTTGTATTTTTATAAGTTTTTCGATGTGGGGAAGGTGAGCTTCAGGTTCTGTCCAGGACTCC
>JBDNIE010000042.1:0-36065 GCA_041688425.1 Halioglobus sp.
AGGCCGTGGCCCGCTTGGAATTCACGCGGTAACCCACCGCAATGATCGCATCCAGATGGTAATGCAGGATGCTGCGCTGCACCTGGCGCTTCCCTTCGGTTTGAACTGCTAAGAATTCCTTAGCAGTTGCCGTCTCAGACAGCTCGTTCTCGGCGTAGATGTTCTTCAAGTGCATCAGCACGTTTTCCGGCGTCGTCTCAAAGAGCTGGCCGATGTTTTTTTGAGAAAGCCAGATCGCGCCGTCCTGCACCCGCACCTCCACGCCGTCGCCACCCGTCTGGTAGGCAAAGGTGAGAAACTCCGCCGTGCTGTTGCGGATACGCACGCTGTTGGGTGATTTCTTTTTAGGCATGGGCGTCTCCACGTCTAGGGCTTGAGCACGAGGATTTCGTCGATGGTCTTATTCATCATTGGCATCCATAGGCCTGATGAGGCGCGCAATGTAAGCAATCTCGTCTTCTGTCAGACCGTATTTTGCGAAGAGTTCATCGTCAGTCCATGCCTTCGAGAAATCTTGCATCGGCACGAACGAGTATGCAGAGCGAGCAAGGTCTTGCGCTGATGAGCGAACCCCAATCAAGAAGCGGAAGAACTTCGTCACTGCATACGAGAAGCAGTTGCGCGCTTTGTCCTCTGTGTCGAAAGCACCCAGGAGGATATAGGTCTCAGTGACAACTGACCCAGGCGGGATTACGCCTGAAAGTGAAAGAACGCGGCGTTGTCCATTCTTGTCCACCTGCCCCGCGTGCTCAGATGAAGACTTTGACGTGAATACCTTCCACTTGTCGATTAGCTCTTGACCGGAGGCAATCTCGCTGCGCGAAGTCCAAGCCCGCCCCCGGCTCTGGAGAACGAGAACATCATCTTCAGCGGACTTCTGTTCGGTTCCCCGAAAGAAAGTTCTCAGGCCGAAAGGCTTTTGCGAGCTCACTTGCGCGTCGAAGCGCTTATCCGCTGGAAGCTCAAGCCGTCCAGATGTATCGCCATTCTCAACAGCCATTACTTTCTTCAAGATCGGTAGGGCCTTATTGCTTCGGATGAAGACCTCCGCCCCCACCTCCATTAGAGGCCTGACCACTTCATCAGGCTGCTGACCGTGCTCATAGGCAACGACAGAGCATTCGCCTGGGTTGTCGCGCTCCCAGATGAAGTAGCAGATCCCGCCTGCCACATCCACGCCCTGAAACACATCACGGCTGTCAGGGTAGTCGACGAGCCTGCGTATCCGGCCATCACTCAACATTGACTTACGGAAGTCATCAAGCCCTCGACCCCCAAAGAACCATCGGGAGGGGATGACCATCGTTAGGAGACGAGGCTCAAGAGCCTTGGCCTGCTCAACAAACTTGTTGTAAATGGGAACCGCGCTCGCGCCGAACCCCCCGTCATCGAGTTGATAAGGTGGGTTCCCGATGATTACGTCGAATTGCATATTGCCTCCAAATAACTCGGCCAGCCGAGCTTTGATGTTGTCTGTGTGAATGAACGCGTAGGCGTGGGTTTCCAGGCCTACCGCACGATCAAAAACTGATTTTCCCGCGCCGCAGAACTTGCACTTTTCCCCGGCCCACGTGTGCTCCATGCGTTTGAACCAGATGTTCCCGTCGTCGGTGGCGAAGCCTTTGGCAATGGAGTGCTCGCCTTTGGCGTGCTTCGAGCAATAGACGCTCCGGCGCGCCAGCAGGCTGGTGATTTGCGTGATGCCGATGCCGAACACCTGCTTGGTCAGGATATGATTCACGCGCTTCTCCAGGTTCGGAATCTCCTGCTCCAATCCCTGGGTGAGGCGGCTGGTGATCTCGCGGAGAAACACGCCGGATTTCGTGCAGGGGTCCAGGAACTTCACCGTCTTGTCGGCCCAGAGGTTCGCGCCCTTGTTGTTGGCCGCCCACGTCTCGGTCAGCGTGTCCAACATCCTGTTGGCGAACTCAGGCGGTGTGAACACCTCGTCGCTGGAGAGGTTGGCGATGCACGTCAGCACGTCCGGGTTGCGGTTGCGCAGGGTGAAGCTGGCTTGGTCGATCATGGGTTTGCCTCCTGCGAAACTGCGGCCAACTCACTCACCGTAATCGGCGGGTAGGTCTTGGTCGGCGTGAAAATCTCATGCTTGCCAAGATGGGCGAAGAGCGAGTCTTGCGGTCCCTTCGCGCCGAAGGCAGACGAACCGGTGAGAACGTCAAAGCGGAAGTCGCGCCGCTGGAACTTGCCCTTGCCCAGGTAGCCCCATTCGGCAAAAGTGATGGGGTGTCCGACTTGATCGCGCATGGTCAGTGCGTCGCCGTGCACAAGGTTCTGCGACAGCACATAGAACGCAGCCCGGTAGAGATTGTCCGTGTCATCAATGCTGAGGTATTCGGCAAATACATCCAGTACGTTGTCGCGGCACTCCGCGATGTTGTCCGTCAGCAGTTCGATGCCGTAGATGGACATCAGCGCGAGCAGTGCATAGTGCCGCCGCTCGAATTCCGACTTGCCATACTTGAGTTCGACCGCAGCGAGCTTGCGGTGCAGGATAGGTACGAGGAAATTGCCGCTCCCGCATGCCGGCTCCAGGAAGCGCGAGTCAATGCGCTCGGTTTCGCCCTTGACGAGGTCGAGCATGGCTTCGACCATCCACTCGGGAGTAAATACTTCCCCATGGTCGGCAACACGCTGTTTTGATTTAACTAGACTCAAAAGCGGCTACTGACATAAGCCAGCCTGGAGTTTCTGCAAAGCTGATCGGCGGCCTTGCGGTGACTGGCTTTGATCTGCTCGATGTTCCGTGAGGCGTGCTGTTTCATTGGATGTTCTCGATTGTGAAACTATTTTCCATCACCCTTGCGCAGGGGACCAGATTCCGGAGCGGCGAGACCGTGTGCCTCCGCATACTCCAGCACCAGGATTTCGACCATCGACGCGGCAGAGCGACGCTCCCGCTCCGCGGCCAGCTTCAGTAGGTCCTTAACCTCGGAAGTGGTCCGGATGGTGAGCACTTCGTTTTTTGTTCTCGCCATAGCTTCACCAGCCATTAGAATTGCACTGCAAATGTACTGCCACATAAGCAAATTGACAACTGCAAATACCTCTGGAGCTCGCTCCATTTGCCGCCGACTCTGCTCCCGGAGCGCACAATATAGCTCTCGTAACAGTCGCCAGGTGTCAGTATAGGATGGTCGATGATGAAAACTTTTGCCGCTCGGTTGGCTTGTCCTGCCGTCATTCCTGTCTCTCGATGGTATCTCGGGGTATTTTTATCTGCAGACTTAGCTCCAGGACGCGCCTCGCTTCGATCCTGGTTCCGTCCGGCGCTGGCTGCCCATGGTGCTTGAATAGCATGAAGTCGCCGCTCTCCGCGTCGAGGGCTATCCAGCCGCCGCCTTGGATGTCGTGCTCTTCGAAGGTGCCGGTTACTTTGTGGCACGGCTGCCCTGATCCTGGGTAGTTGTTAGCCCAGCCGCGGTCAATGAATGCTATACCGTCGGGCAGGTCAAAAACGTGCGCGGCGTAGTAATCACCTGCCTCTATCTTGATGGTGTTGCCTTTTGCGCTGTACTGTCCTGGCGTCATAATTCTCCTCCCATTCTCACCACTGGTTTCTAACATCAGCATTTACCATTATCGTCAGCATTTTTTCCAGCCTCACCAGCCCGATCGGTTTATTTGCGTGGTTCAACTCTTTCTGGTCGATAAACGGGTAGTTGTTGATGCCCTCAGTTTCGATGGCAGGCGCAGATCGGCTTTAGCCCTGTCACGGCTGTGCCACATGGCATCATTTATCCGGCAGTTTTTCGGGGCCGCCCTAGTCTTCTGTCCTCTTCACCGGAGACTCCGTGGACGTTTTTACGCGACCTGGACGGTATAAGAGGATTTGGTCGGCGATGTTGGAGCTGGAAACCGCCCGCAGCCCAAGCATGGCGTAGGATTGGGCTTTTCGACGGTGCTAATTCCGCTCCTCGTTTACCCTCCGATCGTCCAGTTCCCATCTGTCCAGTCACATACATCGACCCACGCTTGCAGGGGAGTTGAGGAATTGCTCAAGAGCGGCACCCGCAAATAATGTAGCCTGACGTTAACTCCAAAAACCCCCTAACCCCATGGTAAGTTAGTAAGGTCTGCAATTATTGGAGTCCGGCTCAGCCGAAAAACGGCCTGAACACGCCAATTTTTGCAGCGTTCCGAGAGGTAATTCTGAATACAGGAACGAAACGCTGCATTTTTTGACGCATTCATCGAGGAACGCTTCAATTTTTGCAGCAAGAGAAATCGAATTTATCACAAGCGCCGTCTTGCAGTTGATGAGTCTTTGACCTCCAGCCCTTTGCCGGGACATGGATCAATAGGCAACCAAGTAAGGGAGTACAAGGCGCACTTTTGACCATCTCGGCGGCGGTAGCTGTGTCGGGTGCAAAGAACTAAATTGCGTTCTTTGAGTTGGCGAAGTGCCTTCGCTAGCGTTCCGTCTGCCATTCCGCCCCAGGACTTCAGCATTGATTTGGTAGCAGCCAAATCGCCGTTGTTCCTACCATTGTACTGGTAGCCAAGCACCATCAGCACTTTGTTGGCTGACGGTGTCAATTCGCGGAAGTCTGGGTGCTCCATTAACGCCTTGGGTAATACCCATGCGCCCTTAGCCCCCCACTCTAATTTTTGTTTGGCTTTGCCCATTATTACAAAGCCCACAAATGCGTTAGGATTGTCATCGTTGCTCCTTGCAACACTGAAACCCCGGCGCGTCCTCGACAGATCGCTGGGGTTTCGTATTTATAGGACCGGAGATATAGGCTGTTCGCTCGATTGCGGCGTCAATTTCCCGCTGGAATCGCTCGAATTAGCGCGTTTAGCGGAGCACCCCTCACTCTGGGGCCTGTAAGGGAAAAGCGAGCATTTAGGGCTCGTACAAGCGGCTATTTGCTGTCGCCAGTTACCTGGACAGCTCGAGTCGTAAATACACTCCCGGCATTTTTCATTGATCGCTTTGAGTCGGCTCATGGTTGCACCTCCCATGCCGCTCCACGTTTGGCAATTTGGAATTCAATCCATGCGATTACCTCGGACTCCACCCATGCAGATGCGCGGGTGCCGATTTTCAGGGGGCGAGGGAATGAGGGGTCGGTGTATATGCTGGTGCGGCCTTTACCCGTGATGCGTTCCACCTCGGGTAGTTTTATAAGTCGATATTGTGTTGCCGGTTGATCTGCCATGTCTCCGTACCTTTTGGGTCGTTGAGGACTTCACGGCAGAGCTTAATCCGGCTTTCTCGCCCAATTACTTTGTTGGGCCTATTGGGCCTATTGGGTGTCCTGATGGGCCTTGTCGGGTGCTTTGGTAAGTCTTGTAATGGCTCTTCCCAGAGATCTGGCTGACACGGACTTTATTGGTTGCACACCTGTCGTGTGGTATGTGAACTCTCGTAACTTGGGCTCAACTTCAACGCCAAACCCGATGGGTGGATCATCTCGCCAATCACGCAATATTTCTGCAGCAGAGGGCAGCGAACGTCCCAACTTCTTGGCATTCGCCAGATAATCGTAAAGCGCCTGCCGGTATCCCGGCAATTTTTTTGGCTCCGGACACAGGTACCACCGTGCTTTTTCTGGCAGAGTGTCTCCGTGCTCATTCTCCGACGCTAGCGTCTCGATAGAAACTGCCGGAACGAACAGGCCTGGGCGGAACTTCGCAAGTTGGAACGATACGCCGATAGCACCTCCTCCCTGCTCAATTCGATTTATGAGTAGATTTTTGTACAGCAGTGGGTCGTCTTCCTTGTCGGTGAACCAGACAGCGTCGTGATTGAGGTTATCCGTTTGGGGTAAAAGCTCTTCCGGCTGGTTGACAGCCCAGCGGGGCCACCCGTTCATTTCGTGGTGAACGGCCTCGCATGGGTTAACGTACATCCAGCAATCACGCGTTTGCCAGTAGACCGCGCAGAGCAATTCTCCGCTATCTATCAGGCCACGAATGCGATCTATGGAATATGGCCGCCCTGCCTCGGCCAGTTGCTCGACGGCGCGCTGTATAGTCAGGAATTGTTCCCGTTGCACGATAATGTACTCCCTAAAGTACGACCCCTAAAATAGATGCAGCGCCAGGCCGTTAAGGGAACGGCTTTTCGCGGGCCATGCTAGGCGCTGCAATTCGAGCCTGGATTACTACTTGTTAGTCAGCCCTTGATCGGAATACATGATGGGCGCTCGATGACGGTTTATTGAACTTGTCACTCTCCGAAATTGGCAGTGATAACGTTACCCGCCCTAGCCTGCACTCTCAAATTGTCCAAGTAATTGGCCCAGCCCTGCATCATCTCCTTTCGTTGAGGTAGGTGGGCGGTTCGATTATATGCCCTACCATTCGCATCCTTCACCGCATGGGCTAGTTGGTGTTCTATCCACTCCACCCGATAATTCAGGACTTCATCCATGATCGTCCGAGCCATGGCTCGGAAGCCATGAGGCGTCATTGTGTCGTTGTCATAGCCCATGGTGCGCAAGGCCACTCGGACCGCATTTTCGCTAAGTGGCCGGCTCGCTCCACGCGCACTTGGAAAAACGTAGCGCCCCCGACCGGTAAGGGGGTGCAGCTCCCTTAGATGCTCCAGCGCCTGGCTGCTAAACGGGACAATATGCCGCTGACTCATCTTCATTTTGTCTGCGGGTATCTCCCAGCGCTCCTCCTCCCAGTTGATCTCCTCCCACTCCATACCCCGTATTTCACCGGGACGCTGAAATAGCAGGGCAGATAATTGCAGGGCTGTTTTTACAGCGGGGGTGCCCTGAAAGGCATCAATCGCCAGCATCAACTTGCCTACTTGCACCGGGTCGGTAATCGCAGAGTAGTGCTTTTTGGCTTTGGTCTTGAGCGCACCGCGCAGATCGCCACTAGGGTCACGCTCTGCCCTGCCCGTGGCCACGGCATACCGGAACACCTGCCCTGCCGTTTGCTTGGCCCTGTGAGCCATATTGACCGCTCCTCGGGCCTCGACCTTACGCAGCACCATTAACAACTCAGCGGACGTTATCTGGCTTATGGGGCGAGTGCCCAAGGAAGGGTAGAGATCGTTTTTGAGTAATCGACTGGTGCGGTCCCGGTAGCTATCCGATTTGTCGTGTAGCTTCGATTCGTACCATTCAGTAGCCACTGCCTCGAAGCTGTCAGCGCTGGCAAGGTGGCGGGTTATCCGTTCGATCCGTTTAGCTTCACTGGGGTCTACGTCCTTTGCCAACGTCTCCCGCGCCGTCTGGTGTAGCTTACGAGCCGCCGCCAGACTGGTATCAGGGTATACCCCCAACGCTAGGGTTTTGCGCTTTCCAGCAAAGCGGTAGTTATACCGCCAGTATTTGCTCCCGCTGGGGTTAACGAGCAAGTACATACCGCCACCATCCGGTAGCTTCACCGGTTTGGCTTGACCCTTCGCTTGCTTTACTGCCGTAGCGGTTAGCTTACCCATGGCCCACCCCCTCAAGTGGTCAGTTTGGCGGTATCAACTTTGGCGGCACCGAATATACCGCCGTATATACCGCCTTTTTGGCGGTATGTTGCCGAACACACCCGAACGGCTACGGACGAAGTATATACAAAAAATCCTTGATTTACAGGGCTTCGAGGACATTATAGGTTGTTACTGGAGGGTTATATGGTCGGTGTGAGAGGATTCGAACCTCCGACCCCTTCGTCCCGAACGAAGTGCGCTACCAGGCTGCGCCACACACCGATATTTAAGGCGCGCCACTGTATCAAATGGTCACCGCGGAACCAACGCTCGGCCGGCTAGTAAATGCCGGCTAGGCGGGGCACAAGCTGGCTAAAAAAGCTTAGCACGGTCACTACGACGATCAGTAACAGCAGCAGTCGCCCGGGCCGGAATGGCTTACGCGGGACTGAGTTGACACCTCGGCTCAGAAAGCCGTCAACCCTTTTCTGATCCTCTGGATAAAGGGTGTTGATATAGCTGCCATCCTGCTTGTCGGAGTTTTCTTCTTTCATATCATTTACAGTTTGCTGTGAATAGAAAAGGGAGAACGAGAATAGAGTATTCTTTATTCTCCTCCTCTGCACGCTGAAAGTCATCCCATCAAACGTGCTTATCGGGCAGCCTCGATCGCGCTTAAAGCTGGAACAGCGCTTCAGGCATATCCATAACGCTGCCTGCACTGGCCAACATAGTGACTTTGAGTGACTCGGTACGGGGCAACAGACGCTCAAAATAGAAGCGGGCTGTCATGACTTTGGCTTCATAAAACGACACATCGCCATCGGCAGCTGCGATTTTCTGCTGCGCCAGCACCGCCATTCTTGCCCAAAAATACGCGAGCGTAACGTATCCACTGTACATTAGGTAATCGACAGCACCGGCACCGGCGCTATCGGGATTTTCCATGGCTGCCTCGCCCAACTTCATGGACAGGTCAAGCCACGCCTGCTTATGCGCGATAAGAGGCTTCACAAACTCCCCGTACTCGGCGCCATCGTGGGCTGCGCAGAATTCGTCTATCACGGAGGTGAAGCACAACAAGAGTTTACCGCCACTTCCGAGCACCTTTCGACCTACCAGATCAAGCGCCTGAATGCCTGTGGTGCCCTCATAAAGCATCGCGATGCGAGCGTCACGTACAATTTGCTCCATGCCCCACTCACGGATAAAACCGTGGCCACCGAATACCTGTACGCCGAGGTTTGCTGACTCAAAGCCCACTTCCGTGACAAAGGCCTTGCCGATGGGCGTCAGTAGTGCCATCAGGTCGTCTGCGATCTTAGCCTGCTCTTGAGTTCCCTTGGCGACAATATCGCCCTGCTGCGCGAGGAAATACAGAAATGCCCGACTGCCCTCAGCGAACGCTTTTTGTGTCAACAGCATGCGCCGAACATCCGGGTGCACGATGATGGGATCTGCGGGGCCATCGGGGTTCTTTGGCCCAGTTAGCGATCGCATTGCCAAACGGTCCTTGGCATAGCTCAAAGCCCCCTGAAAGGACAATTCCGCATGCGCTAATCCCTGCGTGGCGGTACCGATACGAGCCGTGTTCATGAAGGTGAACATTGCGTTCAGGCCGCGATTAGGTGGCCCGATCAGAAGGCCTCTGGCACCGTCGAAGTTTAGAACGCAGGTTGCGTTGCCGTGGATACCCATCTTTTCCTCGATGGAGGCGCAGTGGACTGTATTGCGCTCACCGAGTGTGCCGTCGTCATTCACATTGAACTTGGGCACGATAAACAGAGAAATGCCCTTGGTGCCTGCGGGCGCATCCGGCAGGCGTGCCAGTACGATGTGCACGATGTTTTCGGTCATATCGTGTTCGCCGGCACTGATAAAAATCTTGGTGCCGGTGATCGCATAAGAGCCGTCTGCCTGCGGCTCGGCCTTGGTGCGCAGCAGCCCCAGATCGGAACCACATTGGGATTCGGTGAGGCACATGGTACCCGTCCATTCACCAGATACCAGTTTGGTCAGGTATTTTTGCTTCTGTTCGGCGTCGCCATGGGCTTCCACAGTGTTCACTGCACCGAGGCTCAAGCCGGGATACATGACCCAGGACCAGTTAGCCGTTCCCGCCAGTTCATTCATCATGATACCGAGCATGCTGGGCATTCCTTGGCCACCGTATTCCGTTTCAGCGCTCAGTGCGGGCCAGCCGTTATCAACGTACTGCCGGTAGGCCTCTTTGAAACCGGCAGGCGTAGCCACACCCTCAGCGCTCCAATGACACCCTTCTTCGTCGCCGTTGCGGTTCAGGGGCGCAACTACGTTTTCCGCAAATCGCGCGCCCTCTTCAATGATGGCGCCGATGAGATCTTCAGTCGCCTCTTCGAAGCCGGGCAATGTCTGGTAAAGCTTTTCAGATTCCAATACCTCGTTAATAACGAACCGAATATCGCGTACCGGCGCTTTGAAGTCTGGCATGGTGAATTCCTCTGGATGATCGTATCTGGACTACTCATAGCTCAAGGTGTAGCCGATTTCTGTAACAGGTAAATGTAACTAATCCGAACCATGTGTTCGGCGATCACATTTTCCTTCATTTGCTCGGGAAGTCAAATATCTTTTTAGCAGCAAGTGGAATACAGGGCAGATTTATGGGTATAACACGCCTCTGCACCTGCTGCAGCCCGGCCGCGGCAATTAAGCGGTGAATTGAAGGGTATCGAACTGGGACGAAGCGAGGCAGGAGGACCTGCCCCAGTCTACAGGTATGTGTTCACGGTGCATCACAACCGATACCCTGCAATTTGGCGCCGAACCTGAAGCTTAAGGAAGTTCCTTTAGACTCCTACCTCTTTTCTTAGTGGTTATGTCCAAAGCAAATCAATATCGATATAGCGTCCGATGTCACTGGCCTGCCAGTCTGGAACCAAGGGCACATCACCCAGCAGCGGCGCGGGCAGCAGTTGCACTAGGGTTTCCAGATTCTCCTCATGGCGATCCATGCGCGGTCCAGGCTGGTTTGCGACCCAGGCAACGAGTTGCAAGCCGTCACGCTGAATAGCCTCGGCGGTGAGCAGTGCGTGATTGATGCAGCCCAGACGCATACCCACTACCATGATCACACCCACCTGCAGCTCTATCGCAAGATCTGCCAGGGTTTCGCGTGGGTTCAACGGCACGCGCCAACCGCCCGCGCCCTCGATGAGCACCAGGTCCGCGCCGCCCAGCATCACGCCGCGACACAAACCCGCCAAACGACTGGCCTGCAAACTTTTCCCCTCCAGTTGCGCTGCGATATGGGGCGCGATGGCGGCCTCCAGTGCGACCGGGTTGATCTGACTGTATTCAAGGTCGCCAGTCATCGCCGCCTGCAGGTAGAGAGCGTCCTCATTTTGACCATTCTCATCACACCCTGCGGCCACGGGCTTGACCGCCGCAGTGCGCAATCCCTTTGCAGCGGCGGCGGCTAGCAGGCCGCAGCTGACTGCAGTTTTTCCAACGCCCGTATCTGTTCCAGTGACAAACCAAGTCTTGCTCATCGCTTTTTAAGTACTCCAAAAATAACATCGTAAGTGGCGGGAAGGAGGCCGTCCAAGCGCCTCGTTTCATACGCTTGCAGCATTCCCTGCAGCGCTCTGCGGCTGGTAAGTCCCATGGACCGACTGCGGTTCATATTGTGGGCACCCAACGCTTTTAACTCATCCAGCAAATCACGGACTCGCACATATTTCATACGATAGGCCCGATCCTCCAGCGTCAAGATCGCGCCACGTACACGCTCTGCTGCGGTAAACAGATCCGCCTTGGGCAGAAATTTATTCACATGCTGATGTGAGTCCACAGCGGCCCACGCTGAGCCCAGCTCATACAGCGTATCGGGCCCAAGAGAAGTGAATACACACCAACCTCCCGGGCGCAGCACACGCGCCAGTTCCGCAAACAGGTGTTCAGGGCGAAAACACCACTGCACCGCCAGACTGCTGAAGACCAGATCGACGGACTCACTTGCCAGCGGCAATGACTCTGCATCCGCGACCAGCCAGTCACAATCGACCGCACCGCGGGACCTCGCGAAGTCCACCATACCTGCGGCCAAGTCGAGACCCAAGTGCTGCGCATCGGGATATCGGGCTTTGAGAGCGGCACCAAAATGGCCCGTACCGCAACCGAGGTCAAGCACCCGCTCAGGCTCACCGGGCCATGCATCCAGATAACCCAGTAAGCGCTCGCCGACATCACGCTGTAACTGCGCCACTGAATCGTATGCCGCGGCCGCGCGACTGAAGGAGGCTGCCACTGCCTTTTTTTCAACCTCTGCGGTCACGGCAAGTGGTGCAGACAAAATAGCGGCTGCCTCCAGGAAACTATATATTCCTGCTGCCAGTGCCTGGGGAGCGGCCAACGGCACAAGGTGGCTGGCCTGCGAGATTACTTCCACGCACGCCGAGGCTCTGTGCGCAATCAGCGACGCCACGGACTGACTCACCGCAACCGGCACCAGAGCATCCTCTGCAGCCAGCAGATGCAATTGTGGTTGTTCCAGCAGGGCAAGTGATTCACGCAAATCAAACGCGTGCAGCCACTCAAGCCCGGTTGCGAGCGCTGCAGAGGCGGGTCGCTGCGGCAGGGTCTGCAGCTGTCTCAGCAAATCTTGCGGGGCGGGGGATCCCAAAACCTGCAACGCATTGAAGCGCTTGAGGGCAGCGGCAGGATCTCGCTGCACCGCAGTAGAAAATTCACGAAAATCCAGAGCATTCATACCCGGCCAACCGTCCGACGCGATGAATGAAGGATTGCTGCAAAGTGTAATAAGCGCCAGAACCCGCTCCGGGTGCTGCACCGCAAGCTCGGTCGCGAGTTGCCCGCCCAGTGACCACCCCACGTAAACGGCTTGCGCAGGGCTCGCGTCCAGAATGGCTGCGAGCAGTTCCGGTAATTCAAGGCTGTCAGTAAAGCCCGGCGCGCATCCGGGCAAATCCAGTAGCGTGATATTGGCCCAGGGGCGCAGCAAGCCTAATGAGGGTCGCCACACTTCTCGATTGCAACCCCAGCCGTGCAACAACACCAGGTCCTGCCGGGGCGCTACCGTAGCGGGCAGATATTCGCCCTGCAGCGGCACTCAGCGCTCCGGCCAGCAAACGGCCAACTGCGTTAACAGTTGCTCTACTTGCTCTGCACTGTGTGCGGCGCTCAGTGTAATGCGCAGACGGGAAGTGCCCGCCGGCACAGTGGGCGGGCGGATCGCGCTGATCAGGAAGCCGGCATCACGAAGGCGCTCACTGAGCGCGACTGCGTGTGTCGCTGCACCCACGACCAGCGGCTGTATTGCACTCGCTGACGCCATCAGCGGCAACCCGAGTTGCTCCGCGCCATAGCGAAACTGCAGAATACGATCTTGCAAATGCTGTCTGCGCCAGGGTTCATCCTTGAGCAGACTCAACGCCTCCAGACCCGCCGCCGCCACTGCCGGGGGCAAGGCGGTGGTGTAAATATAATTGCGCGATTGCTGAATCAGCCCTTCGATGAGAAGTTCACTGCCCGCGACAAAGGCGCCCGCCGTCCCCAGCGCTTTGCCCAGCGTTGCCATCAGCACAGGCACTGCAGAAGGCGCAAGCCCGGCCGCTTCGGTACTGCCCACGCCGCGCTCACCGAGTACGCCAAAGCCATGCGCGTCGTCTACCATCAGCCAGGCATCCTGCGCCGAGCACATGTTCGCAAGCTCGAGCAGCGGCGCTGTATCGCCGTCCATACTGAACACGCCATCTACGACCACCAGTTTTGGTCCGCCTGCGGATTCAAGTTTGGCCTGCAGCGCGCTCATATCGTTATGGGGAAAACGCTGGAAACGGGCGCCGCTGTATAGGCCTCCATCCAACAGCGAAGCATGATTGAGTCGGTCCTCGAACACGTAATCGCCGCGCTGCAGCAAACTGGTGAGTATCCCGGTATTGGCCATGTAACCGCTGGAAAACAGCAATGCGCGCGGCCTGCCGGTGAACTCGGCCAGCGCCTCCTCCAACGCATGATGGGGTGCACTGTGGCCACACACCAGATGCGATGCACCGCTGCCGACACCGTATTGCGCAGCGGCGCTACGGAATCGCTCGATGATGCGCGGGTGCGCGGCCAGACCGAGATAATCGTTACTGCAGAAATTAAGATACTCACGCCCGTCCATCCGAACCAGCGGGCCTTGCGCGGAGTCCAGCGTCAGACGCTGGCGGTACAGCCCGTCCTGGTGACGCTGCTGCAGCAATGCTCCGAGGCGCTCGGTAAAACCGGACACAGCACCCGACATAGAACCCGATAGGAACTCCGGCGCGACATCCGACATGATAAAAGCCTAGGTCGCGGCGGCATCGTAAAAATGCGGACTGGGTGTTTGCGGCGCGTGGTCTAGGCGCCGCCGCTCCGGCTCAATACCCAAACGAGCGAACAGCGCCATGTCTTTGTTGGCCTGCGGGTTGGGTGTGGTGAGCAGCTTTTCGCCGTAGAAGATCGAGTTGGCGCCGGCAAAATACGCCAGCGCATGCATTTGCTCATTCATCTGCTCGCGCCCGGCGGACAGTCGAACATGGGATGCGGGCATCATGATCCGCGCGGCCGCGATGGTGCGAATAAACTCAAAGGGGTCGAGATCTTCTTCGTTTTCCAGCGGCGTGCCCGGCACTCGCACCAGCATATTGATCGGCACGCTCTCCGGATGCTGCGACAGATTAGCCAACTGGTGCAGCAGGCCAGCGCGATCCTTTTGTTGTTCGCCCATACCGACAATGCCGCCACTGCAGACCTTCATACCAGATTCGCGCACGTGATCCAGTGTTTCGAGTCGATCCTGATAAGTGCGGGTAGTAATGACATCACCATAGAACTCAGGCGAGGTGTCCAGGTTGTGGTTATAGTAATCCAGCCCGGCCTCGGACAACTCCTGCGCCTGCCCGCGGGTCAGCATGCCCAGCGTCATGCAGCTTTCCAGCCCCAACTCCCGCACGCCTTTCACCATCGCCACTACCTGCGGCATATCACGCTGCTTAGGAGAGCGCCAAGCGGCGCCCATGCAGAAGCGTGTAGCGCCAGATGCTGCTGCGGCACGCGCCTGCTCCAGTACGTTTTCTATTGCCATCAATTGTTCCACTTCCAAGCCGGTATCGTACCGCGTGCTCTGGGGGCAGTAAGCACAGTCTTCAGGACACGCGCCGGTTTTGATGGAAAGCAGTGTGCTGACCTGCACCTGATTTGGGTCAAAATACTGACGGTGCACCGTCTGCGCCCGAAACAGCAGATCGTTAAACGGCAACGCAAAAATCGCCTCTACCTCCTGCCGGGACCAATCGTGACGAATATCACTGAGCAGCGGGACGGATGCAGGCGTATTTGCAGCATTGGATGAGGGCATGGGAGGCTCGAGGGGGATATCGTTGTGAGAGGACTGCATATAATACTGACGGCGCTTAGGCTGTCAACCTGGTTGGCGCGTCATGGTTAACAACTTCGGCCGCCTTGTGCTCGATGGGCTTTTCCCCCAACACTGCGCCCTGTGTGGCCTGCGCAGCCACAGGGATCTGGCCCTGTGCCTGGCGTGCGAGCGAGAGATGCCCACCAATGACAGTTGTTGTGCATGCTGCGCAGCGCCCCTGCCGTCTTTACCTGCCTCAGGGAAAGCCCGGCTATGCGGTCGCTGCCTGGTTTCACCGCCGCCCTTCGACCGCGTCATCGCACCCTGGTTATACGAAGAGTATTTTGCACACTTGATACAGCGCTGGAAGTACCAGCGCGAGCAGCGCATGACCCCGCTGCTGGCATCGTTGTGGCAGCAACAGGCAGAGTTCCTGGCACCGATCGATGTGCTGGTGCCGGTACCTCTGCACTGGCACAGGCAATGGCGACGCGGTTTTAATCAATCCGAATTATTATGCCGACATCTAAAGATGATCTGCCCTGAACTCAAGTCCTGCGCAATAGAACATCGATTGATCCGCCGTCAGCGGGCAACGGCGGCGCAGTCGGGCATGAATGCGAAGCAGCGCGCGCGCAATCTCAAGGGCGCCTTTACAGTGCATAAGCCCTGTGACAACCTGCGTATCGCCGTCGTGGACGACGTGTTCACCACGGGGGCAACGGCGGCCGCCATGGCCCATGCCCTGCAGGCGGCAGGCGCCAGGTCTATAGAGGTGTGGTGTCTTGCCCGCACACCCGCACCGGGGCCTTAATCCGGGTTGTCTAAAGGTATTTCTATGCGCATTTGTGTGTTGTTGCTCATCCTGCTGGCGGCTCCGGTATCGGCGGGCGAATCCATCCGTATTGCTGTGGCGTCTAACTTCAAGCCGACACTGGAAAAGATTACCGACCCCTTCCTCGCCAATACCGGCATCGTTATTACCTATAGCGTCGCCGCAACCGGCGTGCTGGCGACCCAAATTCTGCATGGCGCCCAGTACGATATATATTTCGCAGCGGACAAGGAAATGCCGCAAAGAGTGGTGTCTGAAAAGGGGCTGCCCAGCAGCGACACCTTCTGTTACGCGCGCGGCAAACTTGTGCTCGCGGGTGGCGCAGGCGGGCTCTCGGCTATAGCGAATCCACAGCTTTCGATGGCTATTGCTAATCCCGCTACGGCACCCTATGGGCGTGCCGCGATGGAGGTGCTGGCCAGACCTGAATTCACTGCCGGTGAGGGCCGCAAACTGGTGCGTGGCAATAGCGTGGCGCAGGCCTTTCAGTTCTGGCAAAGCGGGGCGGTAAATATGGCATTGCTACCTAAAGCACTGCAGCCCATCGACGCAACGGATGTGCCGCTGGACTGGTATCAACCCATCGAACAGTTCGCTGTTGTGCTGAAGCACAGTGCCGCCGTCGACGAGTACCTGCAGTGGTTACGCAGCGACACCGTGCGCAACATGATTACTGACGCCGGCTACGCGCCTTGTTCCTGACCCTAACCCCAGCCGAACTGGAGGCGATCTACCTCACGGCTGCATTGGCATCGATCACCACTGTACTGCTGCTAATCATCGGCACGCCGCTGGCCTGGTGGCTATCCCGCCGACGCGGCAACGTGCCCGCCGCGCTGGAAGCAATCGTGGCAATGCCGCTGATTTTGCCACCGACCGTGCTGGGCTTTTACCTGCTGCTGCTGTTCACGCCAGACTCCGCGCTTGGCCGACTGTGGCAGCAACTGACAGGTTCACAACTGGCCTTTAGTTTTAGCGCGCTGGTCATTGGCTCCGTAATTTATTCACTGCCCTTCGTCGTGCAGCCCCTGCAGACGGCGTTTCAGCGCGTACCCCAAGGATTGCTACAAGCGGCAGCGACGCTGGGCGCTAGTCCGCTGGACCAGTTCCGCTCGATCGTCATGCCGCTGACAAGGCGCAGCTTTGTGATCGCCGCTAGCCTCTCCTTTGCCCATACGGTCGGTGAGTTTGGCGTGGTGCTCATGATAGGCGGGAACATCCCCGGTGAGACCCAGGTACTGTCGATCGCGCTCTATGACTCCGTGGAGTCATTGCGCTTTGATGAGGCCCATCGCCTGGCCGGAGGGCTGATGGTGTTCTCAATGGTGCTGTTATTCCTCATTTATCGCAGTGACCAGCAAAGCACAGGGCGGATGCGGGCTTGAGCAACCTGGGCCTGACACTGTTCTGCGAGGGCGACAGCGGTTTCGCCTTGCAGCTTGATTGTGAGCTTTCCCTTACCGGCATCACCGCGATTTACGGCCCCAGCGGCAGCGGGAAAAGCACGCTACTGGACTGCATTGCCGGATTGCGGCAGCCATCGAGCGATAGCGTTATCAGCATGGACGGCCAGATCTGGCAAAGCTCAAGTGTGACGGTGCCCACATGGGAACGTCGAATAGGGTACGTATTCCAGGACGCCCGCTTGTTCCCCCACCTCAACGTTCTACAGAACCTTAAGTACCCTCTCGCGCGGCGCGCACGACCCGGTGAGATCTCGCTGGAACAGGTCGCCGCGTGGCTGGAATTGGGCGAACTGCTATCACGCGCAACCGAGACACTCTCCGCTGGACAGAAACAGCGCGTGGCGATCGGTCGTGCGTTATTGTCCTCGCCGCAGCTGCTACTACTCGATGAACCACTGGCCAACCTGGACCACGCTGCACGGCAGCAATGCCTGCGCTGCTTGCAAAGACTGTCCGACGAATTGCATTTGCCGATGCTGTATGTGAGCCACGACATTGAAGAAGTCAGCCAGTTGGCGGATCAACTGGTGTTATTGGACGCAGGAAAACTGGTGGAGCACGGCTCGTTATTGAGTTTATGTACCCGCCTGGATACGAGGCTGTCGCACGAAGAGCAAGCGGCCGCTATCGTCACTGCAGCGGTTAAAGGACATGATGCCCACTATGGCCTGACCGAACTTACCGTGGACGGTCATGCCCTGTTCGTCAATCACCTGCCCCACGCGCCCGGACAAACACGCCGAGTGCGGATTCCCGCCCGCGATGTCAGCGTGTGTCGAAAGCGCCCCCAGGACAGCAGCATACTGAATATACTGCCGGTCACTGTCAGTGAAATCGAGAACACAGACGCCGCAAGACTGCTGCTGCGCCTGTCATTGGGCTCGCAATTCCTGCTCGCCCGCATCACCCGCAAGTCTGCAGTGGAACTCAAGCTGCAAGTCGGTGATCTAATCTATGCGCAAATAAAAAGCGCCGCCCTATTAATGGAGTCGACAGACCAGACATGACTAATCACCCCTACGACCGGCTAAACCCTGACCTGATCATCGATGCGGTGGAATCAGTGGGGTTTCGCAGTGATGTCCGACTACTGGCACTGAACAGCTATGAGAATCGTGTCTATCAAGTCGGCATCGAAGATAGCACCCCGCTGATCGCCAAGTTTTACCGTCCGGATCGATGGACCGAAGCGCAAATTATGGAGGAACATCAATTCAGCCTAGAACTGCAGGACGCTGAGATTTCCGTGGTCGCCCCCATGGTCGATGAGCATGGCGCCACACTTCACACCTATGAGGGCTTCCAGTTTGCGCTGTTCCGGCGTCGCGGCGGCTACCCGCCGGAACTGGATAATCTCGACAACATGCTGGTATTGGGCAGAACACTGGGACGAATCCATGGCGTAGGACGTGCGAGCCACTTTAAGGAGCGACAGGCTATTACCGTGCAACGCATGTTGTCTGACAGCCGGGAACTATTAATAGACGGGTTTATTCCTCGCGGGCTGCTGCCCGCTTACGAATCGCTGACGGCAGACCTGCTCAAGATCGTGACGTCTGTGTACAGCGAGGTGGGAGCTGAGGACGAGATTCGCATCCATGGTGACTGTCATGTGGGCAATATCCTGTGGCGCGATGAGACGGCGCACTTTGTGGACTTCGACGACTGCTGCACGGCCCCTGCCATACAGGATTTGTGGATGTTTCTGAACGGTGAACGCCATGAGCGGCAGTTGCAACTGTCGGAACTGGTAGAGGGATACTCTGAATTTTGCGATTTCGACCCGCGCCAGATTCGCTGGATCGAATCTCTGCGCACGATGCGCCTGATCCACTATGCCGCCTGGTTAGCGCGGCGCTGGGAGGACCCCGCTTTTCCTCGCAGTTTTACCTGGTTCAATACTGAGCGGTATTGGGCGGATCATATTCTGGAACTGCGGGAGCAGATGTCGGCATTGCAGGAGGAGCCTTTGCGGTTGCTCTAGTTTCTCGCAGTGTTTGCGCATTAGTAGAGGCGGTCTGGCGACCGCAGCGTCGCTTTGGATGCCGTTGACTCTTGCTCCATTGCGGGTGCTTGCGGTGCACGTTTCTTCGTACTTCTTGCTCGGCGGGGCACCATCGCTCACTGTATTGCCATTGGATGGACGGGCTGATTGGTCACTTCGAATTGGTATTGATGCGGAACCCGGGTTTGGGGACGGTGGCGGTAAGTAGGAGATGTTTCGCACCGACACCCTTCAAGTCCGCAAAAGCCAACCCCACCCAAATCAACGCGGGTAGTGAGTCTGATCAGCAACCAGAAGCTCGGCATTGTGAGTTCCGGTACTTCTGATTCGCCCAACTAACTGCCGCAGCAGCGAACCGCCTCTCCAACATGCAACAGCACACCGTCTCGCTAAGCTCCCAAAGCAATAGGCTACATCGCAGGTCCGCCGCAGCAGCAAACCGCCTCGCGCACCTCCTGCGTTGCTTGGTGTGGGGGGGAGGCTTTTACGGACTTGAAGGGCGTCGGTGCGAAACCGTTCCCCCCTTAGAGGCGGGGTACAGAACCCCGGTTTCGCATCAATATCAATTCGAAGCGGCCAACCAGGCCTGCCCAACAATGGCTATACACCGAGCGATAGTGCCCCGCCAAGCAAGAAGTACGAAGGAACGCGCACCGCAAGCGCCCGTAATGCAGTAAAAGCCTCACCCCCGTGCCGAGCGACGCAGCGGCCCAGCGGGCCGCCGCAACTCAACTCAACTCAACCCGAGCCAAGCCAAGCCAACCAATCAGCCAACCCGGGACCCAGGATAAACCAACGACCAAACCCACCGCCAAAAACTATTCCCCGCAAGCACGTCCCGGTCCACAGCGTCAAAAAAGTGCTCCAATCCCGCCGGATCAGAAAAATAATCCATCCGCGTATTAAACCCAAGCTCCGGGTCTAACTCCTTCACTACTTTGGCCGGATTCCCCGCTACCACCACATTGGCGGGCACGTCATGAGTGACCACCGCGCGCGCCGCGACCACGCTATTGTCACCAATGGTCACGCCTTTGAGTACGGTAGAGTGGTCGCCTAGCCACACATTATTGCCGAGGCGAACTGGCGTAGGCGTGTCGTTCCTCACCATGCGATCGTAGATGGTGTGCCAGTCGGAGTCCGTAACGTATGCGCCATTGGCAAGCATGACACCATCGCCAAGGACGATTTCGTCGCTGGCACTGATTCTGGAGCCGGGACTCATAAGACAGCAATCACCTATCACAACCCGGCCCTGTCCGAGTTCACGGCCCCACACGCCGACCTGAACGTGATTGCCGGGCTCCCCGATCGCCGTAAAACACTTACCAATATGAATGTTGTTGCCAGAAAGGTGGACAAACCAGGGCTTCATAATCGTATGGTACGGTCCGAGGTAGACACACTCAGGACGCAGAAAATAATCTGCGTACCCGCGCCGAAACTTCAGATAGCTTTTCTTTACCCAGTAGGGTCGCAAGTCGGCGCGCATGTAGCCCCTTATTTCACAGTGGATATACTTATTGTCGGGGGGTTATGATCGCAGTGGCTGTGATCAACATCAATTCAACTGTGACTTTTAGCGACGTTAATAATTCAGCAACCTGAGGGTATCACACGCTTTGCACGCTAACTCTTCCCCCGTCATTAGCAACCAGCGATACCCTCACCCCCGGCTGGCGGAGATTGTCCGTCGCCACCTGCAAAGCGCTCATCGCGCCCGCATTGCCGAGCATAATAGACAAGCTTATCAGTTACTTAAGGAGAAATTGGGCGAGTGGCCACGCCCTCTGGTAGTGGATTCATTTTGCGGCACAGGGCGCAGCACCGCCGCGCTGGCTGGGCGGCACCCAGAGCATTTTATCATCGGCATCGACAAATCAGCAAGTCGGCTGGCAAAACACCCGCCGGCTGAATCCGACAACTATGTTTTGCTGCAGGCAGACTGCGAAGATATCTGGCAGTTGCTGGTACTCGATGGCTTACAGGCAGATTTTCACTATATCCTTTATCCCAATCCTTGGCCCAAGCGAGCGCATTTGCAGCGCCGTATACACGGCCATGCCAGCTTTGGGCTGCTGTTACAGCTTGGTGGATTGCTGGAGCTTCGCTCCAACTGGCAGCTCTATGTAGAGGAGTTCGGTGTCGCCATGCACCTGGCAGGGCATCGTGGAATCGTAAGCGCGGTGGCCGATAGTGACATTGGCTTGACCTTATTTGAGCAGAAATATCGCCAAAGCGGCCATGAGCTGTGGGCCTATTCGATAAGGATCGTACCGTGACGATGCGGGCTCGATAGGCTAAAGTGCGGTCCTCTACGGGAGATACCTTTATGTCCTCAATAACTTCAGACCCTATGTGGGAGCGCATTCGCGCAGAAGCCGCCGAGCATGCCGCGGAAGAGCCAATACTGGCCAGCTTCCTGCACGCGACTATCCTCAACCACGCCGAACTGGAACTGGCCCTGAGTTTCCACCTGGCCAGCCAGTTGGATAGCTCGACCGCATCGTCGCTGCTGCTGCGTGAGGTCATTCTGGAAGCGTTCAAGAGTGACCCATCGATTCGTGATGCTATACGAGCAGATTTACAGGCTGTCGAGGATAGGGATTCTGCCTGCAATGAACTGTACATCCCCTTCCTCTACTTCAAGGGCTTCCATGCACTGGAAACCTACCGCGTAGCCCATTGGCTATGGACGGAGGGGCGGGGGTCGCTCGCGTTGTTTTTCCAGAATCGCATGTCAGCGGAGTTCTGTGTCGATATACACCCGGCGGCGCGCCTCGGACACGGCATCATGCTGGATCACGCGACCGGTGTCGTCATCGGAGAAACGGCGGTAGTGGGCAACAATGTCTCGATCTTGCAGTCTGTTACGCTCGGCGGCACCGGCAAAGACGAAGGCGACCGCCACCCGAAAATTGGTGACGGTGTTTTAATCAGCGCCGGAGCCAAGATCCTGGGCAATATCTGCGTAGGCGCAGGCGCCAAGGTCGGTGCCGGTAGTGTGGTGCTCGATAATGTTCCGCCGCATACCACCGTTGCCGGCGTTCCGGCTAAAATAGTGGGCCGCCCCTCATCGGATCAGCCCGCGCTAGAGATGGACCACGATTTTTGCTGCGACGAGGTGCCGGCGCAGAAGAAAAAGAAAGAGGCGTCTTAGCCCTATGGTGCTTATTTAGCTCAAGTGAACCCAGTAGGCGTCAAACCGAGCAGAGCTTAACTGGACCGCCTGAGTCGATGGATGTCCGAAGCGAGCCTACACGGACGTATTTACGGCGTGTCCGGACAAGCTCTGCTCAATTTGGGCCCGCGAAGCTCTGGCGACAACACCTCAAACCTGCGTGTGGTACTGCGGAGAAAACTCCTGCACCGCGTCCACAAAAGCCGTCACATGATCGGGATTCACACCCGGTGTAATGCCATGCCCCAGATTAAAGACGTGGCCGCTACCGTGGCCATACCCCGCCAATATCGACTCGACCTCCGCGCGAATACGCGCGGGAGATGCAAACAGCATGCTGGGGTCCATATTGCCCTGCAGGGCCACGCGGTCGCCAATCTGTGCGCGCGCTCGATGAATATCAGTGGTCCAATCGATACCCACAGCGTGCGCGCCGCACTCGGCGATCGTATCGAGCCACTGTCCGCCGCCCTTGGTAAAAACAATCACCGGGATCTGCCGTCCATCAGCCTCAGTGGGCAGTCGGGTAAGTACTCGCTGCATGTACTGCAGGGAAAACTCTTGGTAACCGGCGGTGCTGAGGCTGCCGCCCCAGGTGTCAAAAATCTGCAGGGCCTGCGCACCCGCGCGCACCTGAGCGCCGAGGTAGTCCGCTACCGCATCAGCCAACACAGTCAACAGGTCGTGCATCAGCGCCGGCTTGTCGTAGGCCATTGTCTTGACCTGCGCAAAATCCTTGGAAGAACCACCCTCTACCATGTAGGTCGCCAGCGTCCAGGGGCTGCCGGAAAATCCTATCAGAGGCACTGATCCGTTCAACTCGTGGCGTATGGTACTTACCGCCCGCATGACATAGGCCAGGTCATCATCTGCTTTAATGGTGTTCAGGCTCGCCAGGTCTTGCTCGCTACGAACCGTTTTACGAAACTTTGGGCCCTCGCCCTCTTCAAAATACAAGCCGAGGCCAAGCGCGTCAGGCACCGTTAAAATGTCAGAAAACAAAATGGCGGCATCCATCGGATAGCGACGCAGTGGTTGCATCGTCACCTCGCAGGCCAACTCCGCATTTTTGCACAAATCAAGGAAAGAGCCCGCATCCTGACGAGCCGCGCGATACTCGGGCAGATAGCGCCCCGCCTGACGCATCATCCAGACGGGGGTGCGGTCAACGGGTTGGCGCCATAAAGCGCGCAGAAAACGATCATTCTTGAGTTCAGTCATTGAAAGAATCCGGGGCTCCAGCGGATAAAGACGGGCAAGCATACACCAGCAACAGGGTGTTATGGGTGAACAGCGCGCTGAATTTCTGCGCCTGGTGGTGCACTCGTATCGGCGCTTTCACTATTGACCTTCCAACAGGTCGCGCAATTCCTTCTCGCTCACATCGTCGACAACACGCGCCGACCCAATGGCATCGAGCAAGATCAGCCGCAGCCGGCCGTCTATGGCTTTCTTGTCGTGGGCCATTAGCCTCATGAACGCGTCGGCATCCATATCCTCGGGTTTGCTCACAGGCAAATGCATGCCGCGCAGCAACTCTCTGAATTCATCGACCTCAGATCTCTCGATCAAGCCGCGACGGGCGGATAAATCAAGCGCCAGCAGCATGCCGGTTGCCACCGCCTCGCCATGCAGCCACTTGCCGTAACCCTGGCCCGTTTCAATGGCGTGCCCAAACGTGTGCCCCAGATTCAAAATGGCGCGAATACCGCCTTCGCGCTCGTCGGCAGCAACCACCCGCGCCTTGATCGCACAACTGCGCTCAATCGCCTCTGCCAATACGGCCTCATCGCGAGCCAGCAAACGCGGCATATGTTCCTGCAACCAGCGGTAAAACGGTTCATCGCTGATAAGCCCGTACTTCACAACTTCCGCCAGACCTGCACTCAACTCACGCGGAGGCAACGTTTGCAGAGTATCGATATCAATCAGGACCGCCTGGGGCTGGTAGAAAGCGCCGACCATGTTCTTGCCCAGCGGATGGTTGACACCCGTTTTGCCACCCACAGAAGAATCCACCTGTGCCAGCAAGGTGGTGGGCACCTGAATAAAATTGACGCCACGCTGGTAGCACGCCGCGGCAAAGCCCGTAATATCGCCCACCACTCCGCCGCCAACAGCGACAAACGTAGTGTTGCGACTGTGTCTGTCTGCCATCACCCGATCAAACACCACCGACAGGGTGTCGAGAGTTTTATATTGCTCGCCATCTGGTAACACTACTTCAGTAATCAACTTCCGAGCGCCCAAAGCAGATCTGACGCGCTCCATGTAGAGCGGCGCTACAGTTTCATTGCTGATCAGAACCACCTGCGAGCCCGCTATATGCTGGGCCAAGAGACTGTTATCTGACAGCAAGTCACGACCGATGTAGACAGGATAGGTGCGCTCACCCAGATCAACACGCAGGGTATGCATCAGTAAAGACACGAGAATTCCTTGGGGGCTAATTGAGACCGTTATTCTAACGCTTCGAGCGAGCCAGTGTCTTTGCCGACGCCCGACTACTGCTCAATAAGTTCTTCAACCAACCGCTGAGCGACCATACGCGGGCTACAGGCGTCGGTCTCGATGATATGGTCTGCGATTTCGCGGTAAAGCGGATCGCGCTCAGCCATAAGGGCGCGCAGTATTTTTTCGGGGTCGCCTTTTTGCAATAAGGGTCGACGACGATCACGCCTGGTGCGTCGCACCTGCTCTTCAACAGTGGCGTAAAGGTAAATGACAAAACCCCGGCCCGCCAAAGCACTGCGATTTTCGGGACGCAATACCACACCACCGCCGGTCGCAAGCACCAAGTCATCCCACTCGGTCATTTCCGCCACGACCTGCTGCTCGCGGTCGCGGAAACCTTCCTCTCCCTCAACATCGAATATCCACGGAATATCTGCACCGGTGCGCACCTCGATTTCCGAGTCGGTATCGGCGAAGCGCAGTTTCAGGTGCTGAGCGAGATACTTTCCAATCGTCGTCTTGCCGGCCCCCATGGGGCCGACCAGGAATACTCTATGCAGGGCAGGCATGTTGCTCTACTGAACGCTAATCAAGGAGATTATCTGCAAGGATACGCGGTGTGATAAAGATCAATGTCTCCGTTTTGCTGTGTTTATTGGACTCACTCCTGAAAAACGCGCCAATGTAGGGTATATCACCGAAGAATGGGACCTTGTTGACCGACTCGATGTCCTCCGTCTTGAAGACGCCGCCTAACACCACAGTTTCGCCGTTGCCGACCAACACCTGCGTAGTGAGCTGAGTAGTATCAATGGAAGGAATAAACCCACCGCTGCCGCTAGGAACTAAGTCGCCGACAGAATCCTGATTGACCCTGAGATCGAGCATGATGCGATCATCAGGCGTTATGTTGGGAGTGACAAAAAGTGCCAGCACCGCATCCTTGAACGCGACGGTGGTCTCGCCACTGGCGGAAGACTGCTGATAGGGGATTTCCGTACCGGACTTAATGGAAGCCTCCTGCTTGTCCCCGGTAATCACCTTGGGCTGCGAGACAACCTCGCCCTGACCTTCAGACTCCAGAGCCGACAGCTCAGCGGTCAGAAACAAATCACCGCTGGCAAAACCGACGGCAAAACCGCTGTTCGACGCGACACCCAGATCAACCAACAGAGCACCCGGGTAATTAACTTGAGGCTGCGTGCCATTAATGATCGCTTCGTTAATCCCCACTACGTTATCGGTGTCACCTGATATTGACAGGAGGTCATCGCCCCTATTCACGTACGCCCCACCCCACTCGATGCCCAGGTTTCTGGCAGCATCCGATTGCGCAATCACGATCCGCGCCTCAATCATGACCTGACGCACAGGAATATCTACTAGCGCCAGCAAGTCGCGAATTTCGGCCATCTTTGTCGCTGTGTCAGTGATAATAATCGAATTCGTGCGGCTGTCCACAACGACCGAGCCTCTGGGGGATGTCAGCCTGCCGCCGTCCTCGGAACCCGCCTGGAACAGCCCCACAATATCTTCTGCATTGGCGTACCGAATACGCACAAACTCAGACACCAGAGGCGCCAGTTCCGCAATTTGCTTGTTCGCCTCTATTTGCTGCCGCTCGCGCTCGGCGATCTCAGCCGCCGGAGCCACCATCAGCACGTTCCCTATCTGGCGCTTGTCCAGACCCTTGGTCTTGAGCACCAGCTCCAGTGCCTGATCCCAGGGTACATTCTGCAAACGCAATGTAATGCGTCCTGCGACAGTGTCGCTGGCCACCAGGTTCAATTCAGTAAAATCTGCGATAAGCTGCAGAACAGCGCGCACTTCGATGTCCTGAAAGTTAAGCGAGATCCTGTCACCAACATAGTTGAACTCGTTGGCGCGGCGCTCCACCTCTTTCGGGCTCAGCGGTTTCACGCTAATGACATACTCGTTGTCAGTCTGGTACGCGAGATAATCGAAATCGCCTGTTGTTTTCAACAGCAATGTGGCACCGCGCCCAGTGGTGTTCACATCAACACTATTAACCGGCGTGGCAAAATCCGTGACGTCAAAGCGGCGCATTAACCGCTGTGCCACACTGGTATCTAGAAACTCTACCTTGACATCGCCGGCCTCACTAAAGACATTCACATCCACGGATGGGTCCGTGAGCTGCAGTGTCAGCTTTCCTTCGCCTGCTCCGGTACGCTGAAACTGAAGATCTGTAATTTCGGAGACCACGTCGACCACCTCAACCACAGCGGTCTGCACGCGCAATGGTTCAGCGCCTTGCTTGACGTAATCAGTACCCTCTTGACCCACCACCAGAAAGAGATTGTTTCCTTCAATGCGGGTCTCATAGGGCACCAGCTTGATCAACTCGACGACTAAACGGGTGCGATCACCGGACTCCAGCACTACGGCCTTGGAGGCATTGCCGTAGGGTAGTGAGAAACGCTTTTGTTCCAGGCTGCTGGTGGTTCCAGGGAAGTCGACAGCGATGCGTGCGGGTTTTTCGATGGCGTACGTTTTGAAATCTGGTGGCGTTTCATTGAACTCCAAACGCACCTCAAACTTACTGCCCGGCCTGGAGCTGAACTCGATGTCCTGCACCGTCGGTGCAGCAAACGCTGCGCCGGTCACAAGGCACATCACCAGTGCAACGACTGCACTGCGCAACCCACTCCTTATGTTCTCTCTCGTTTTCCCCACGGCCATCGCCCCCACATATTGTTTTTAATCGCCATAGCTCTTTGCTATGGCCTCGGTTTATAAACCGCTTAATTTGATTGTTCGCGGGCGCTCGACCCAACCATCGGGCGTGCCATCACTCACAATTTCTACCACTGAAATATACGTATCGGTCATGTCCACAATTTTACCGTGGTGGCGTCCCAGAAAATTTCCCATTTTCACCCGGTGCACACCGCCGTCCGGATCTTTTACCAGCGTCCACTGAGTATCATCCCGCTCCAGCGTGCCAACCATGAGCAGCGAGTCGAACGTGTACTGCTCAAGAAACTCTTTCGCTCGGTTTTCATCCGGCTTTATCGCTGTAATTGCCTGCAATTGGGCGATTTCCCTGACCTCAATCGGCCGATCAAATGGGCTGCGCAACGTTGTCGCGCTGTAGGCAAAAGCTTCATAGGCCTTAAAGGTTGGTATCGGCGCAATGATACCACCAGGACGGGAGCGCTTCTCCGACATGTAATCGTCCAGATCGGAAAGATCTCCACTGGAGCAGCCGGCGGTAATCGCTCCCAACAAACACAACAAGAGCAGAGTACGTGGTGCGCTTTTCATCACTAGGCATCCCCGTCCTTGTAACGATAAGTCTTGGCAATGATCTTCATATCGAGCTTGTTGGGGTCGTCTTTATCAGCCGTTATCTGAAAATCATGCAGCGTAACGATACGCGGCAAGCCCGCCATACCACTGATAAAAGCACCGAGGTCGTGATAGGAACCAGACGCATTGATAGCGATTGGCAGTTCAACATAGAACTCCTTCGCGCTTTCTTTTTGCAGATCAATACTGGCGATATCCAGGCCGTTCAGCAGACCCTTATTGGTAATATCCTCAAGCAATCCCGGCACTTCGGTATCACTCGGTAGCTGGCTGACCAGTGCACCAAATGAATCTTCCATTTCCTCCATCTGCTTGCGGTATGCATCCAGATTGGCGGCTTGAAAGGCTTTCGTCTCAAAGTCTTTTCTGAGTGTTACCTCTTTCGCCTCTGCACTAGCCAGTTCCAGCCGCATGTCTTCGATATGATAGAAATAGCCCGCTATCAGCACCGCGATTACCAACCCGGTCCAAACCAAAACCTTGATGGCAATCGGCCATGCACCGACATTGTCAAAATCCAGGTCGTTCAGATTGAATTCGCGCACTGAGCGCAGTGTGTCTTCAAATGCCATGGTTCATCCTTCTCCCGACGGCTCTTCGATAGCCGGGGCCTGCACTCTAACGCTCAACTCGAACCTATTGGCCTGGTCACCAAACTCACGAGCCTCAACCACTTTATCCAGCGTAGGGTTTGCCAGCCAGTCCGATGCTTCCAGTCGCCGCATCAGGCTTGATACGCGGTTATTGGATTCAGCGACACCACTGATGCTGATATCGCTGCCTTTGGTAGTGAGCCTTGTGTAGAACACGCCGTCCGGCACGGTCCGCACCAGCTGATCAAGAACCCGCACTATAATCGGGCGGTTGCCCTGCAATTCCTGGATAACACGCATACGGTCCAGTAATTGATTGCGGCGCTTTTGCAGATCGCGAATTTCTGCCACCTGCTTATCGAGCTCATTAATATTTTCAATGAGGTATTGGTTGCGCGCCTGCTGGCTGTCTATCTGGCTGTCAACGATGCGGTCGGCGAGTAATACCAAACCAGCCGCCATGGCCAGTACCAGTGCCACCGCAGCCAGAAACTCTTTCTTGAGCTCCTGACGGCGCTCCTCTCGCCAAGGTAGTAGGTTAATCTGCGCCATTAATCAAAGCTCCGCAGGGCCAGACCACAGGCAATCATCATAGCGGGGGCATCGCTGCTCAGAGCCACCGCGTTAACCTTCGGCGATATGGACATCTGCGCAAAAGGATTTGCTACCGTGGTAGGCGTCCCGAGCTTCTCGCGCACCAGTTCCTCCAGCCCCTCCATCGAAGACACACCGCCGGCAAGGATAATATGGTCGACATCGTTGTACTGACTGGAGGAAAAGAAAAACTGCAGGGAGCGAGCAACCTGCTGCACAACCGCATCTTTAAATGGCTCCAGCACCTCCGGCTCGTAATCGTCGGGCAGGCCGCCCTGTTTTTTGGCCAGCCCGGCTTCCTCCAACGGCAAGCCATAACGGCGCATAATTTCATCGGTGAGCTGCTTACCACCGAATAACTGCTCGCGCGTGTAAATAGTCTGCCCGTCGTTGAGCACGCTCAGGGTCGTCATGGTTGCGCCGATGTCTACGATCGCAACCGTGCTGTCTTCATCCAGGTCTAGTTGGTTGCGCAGCAAGGAGAAGGCTCTTTCCATGGCGTAGGCTTCTACATCCATGATTTTAGGTACCAGTTCCGAGCCCTCAATCGCCTCCACCCTGGATTCGATGGTCTCGCGCCGACACGCCGCCAACAATACTTCTACCCTTTTATCGCCATCCGGCGATATGCCCTGAACTTCAAAATCAATCGCGACCTCTTCAAGGGGATAAGGGATGTACTGATCTGCCTCGAGAGTGAGCTGAATCTCCATGTCGTCCTCGCTGAGGCCTGCAGGCATGTCGATCAACTTGGTGATCACTGAAGAGCCCGCCACAGCAGCAGCGACGTTTTTAAGTTTTGTATGCGACTGCGAGACAACCGTGCGAATAGCGTTGGAAACGCCCTCCACATCGTTGACGCTCTTCTCAATCACAGCATCCTGCGGCAGAGAACTCACCGCATAGCTCTCTACGCGGTAGCGGCCCCCTGTAAAGCTCAATTCCAGTAACTTTACTGTCGTCGAACTAATATCCAGCCCCAGAACCTGCGTCGCTTTTCTCTTTCCAAATAGACCTAGCAACTTAATTTCCTATCAGTATCACTAACTTAGGTTATTTATATCCACCGATACATTAATAGTAGATATACCACAGACCAAAATATATCAAAACACAAAAAAAGCTTATAATTACCAATCAACTAGCGTTCTCGCCGCTGTAAACTCTTATAAGCTGCCGTTTTCTAAAGGGCTACATGAGCTTCCTACGTTTCGTTTTGCGACTGTCTGTATTCGGGCTTTTAGGTGCGCTTTGGCTACTCGCCGGCATTTACCTTTACCTCAGCCCCAACCTCCCGGACGTCGAAACTCTGCGCGATGTGAAGTTGCAGACGCCCATGCTTGTATATAGCCGCGACGGCGAACTGATCGGCCAGTTTGGCGAGCAAAAGCGAACGCCTCTGCCCTTCAATGCCATTCCTCCACAATTCATCAAGGCTCTGTTGGCGGCTGAAGATGACAATTACTTCGAGCATCGCGGTGTCGACGTGATGGGGCTGATGCGCGCCGCCTCAGAACTGGCCCTCACCGGCGAAAAGGGGTCCGGCGGCAGCACGCTCACCATGCAGGTGGCGCGTAACTATTTTCTCAGCCTCGACCGCACATTTATGCGCAAGTTTAATGAAATACTGCTGGCGATTGAGATCGAGCGGAAGCTGAGCAAGCAGGAAATCTTCGAGCTGTATTTCAACCGCATATTTCTCGGCCACCGCGCGTACGGCTTTGAAGCCGCTTCACAGGTCTACTACGGCAAAACCATTGGCGACTTGAGCCTGGCAGAGCACGCGATGCTGGCTGGCACACCCAAAGCACCGTCCCGTATCAACCCCGTCAGTGGGCCCAGCGCAGGCAAAGAGCGACGCGACTGGATTCTGGGGCGCATGCGCTCACTGGGCTATATAGATGCCCAGGAATACCAGAGTGCAAAGGCTGAGGTCGATACTGCTCGGCTGCACGGCGCACAATTGGGCTTCGCTGCCCACTATGCCGCCGAAATGGCGCGACAGGAGATGGTGCAACGCTACGGACTGGAGGCCTATACAAATGGCTACCATGTTTACACCACAATCAGCAGCGAGCTGCAGCGCGTTGCTACGCAATCGGTGGTCGAAGGTCTCATCGCGTATGACAAACGCCACGGCTATCGCGGCGCGGAGCGCCAACTGTTGCCCAGCGATTCCAGCACTGACACCATCGCTAAATGGCGACAGGCGCTGCAAAGGACAGCCCCTATTGGCATTTTGCAACCCGCCATCGTCACCTCAGTAGCAGATGACAAGGCGACGCTATTGCTGGCAAATGGCAGCACACCGGACTTACCGTGGGAAAATGGCATCCGTCAGGCACGCCCCTATCTCACCGAAAACGCGACCGGTGCGTCACGGCAACCTGTCGCGAAGATACTTGCAGTAGGCGACCTGATCAGGGTAACTGAGGATGAAGAGGGGGCGTGGCAGCTGGCGCAGCTTCCCGCCGCTCAGGCTGCGCTGATCTCGCTAAATCCCGACAACGGCGCCATCGTCAGTATTGTGGGCGGTCTCGGCTTTGAGCGGAGCAAGTTCAATCGCGCCACACAGGCGCAGCGCCAACCCGGATCCAATTTCAAACCTTTCCTCTACGCCGCTGCATTCGAGTATGGCTTCACGCCAGCCACTATCATCAATGATGCTCCCATCGTTCTGGAAGGCAGCTCACAAAACGATTTATGGCGACCAGAGAACGACGAGGGCAAGTTTTATGGGCCGACCCGTTTGCGCTGGGCACTCACTAAATCGCGCAATCTGGTCTCCATTCGACTGTTGCAACGCCTCGGCGTTAAGCGGCTTATCGACTACGCCAATCGTCTGGGCTTCGACACATCTGCGTACGTCCCGGAGTTGTCCCTGGCCCTGGGCACGCAAAACATCACACCGCTGCAGATGGCCAAAGGCTACGCCGTGCTGGCCAACGGCGGCTATCTCGTTGAGCCTTTCATTATCCAACGCGTTGAAGACGTTGAAGGCGAAACAGTATTTGAGGCCATGCCGCTGACAGTGTGCCGCGATTGCGATGCACCAGCGGTCATGCCAGAGGAGGGCGCTGAGATGAGCATGGAGGAGATCATGGCTGCGGCAGCTAAACCGTCGGTGAACTTACCGCCTGCGCCACGAGTCATGGACGAGCGCGTTAATTTTATGACCAATAGCATTATGAAAGACGTTATCACGCGGGGTACGGGGCGTCGCGCGCTGGTGCTTGAGCGCAATGATTTAGGCGGCAAGACGGGCACCACCAACGGCCCCATGGACGTCTGGTTCTCAGGCTATAATCGAGATGTTGTCACCACCACATGGGTGGGTTTTGACAACTATACACCGCTGGGCCGCAGAGAATTTGGCGGCACCGCAGCGCTCCCGATCTGGATAGATTATATGCGGGTAGCACTCAGGGACAGCCCGCAATGGGAGCGCCCAATGCCGCAGGGCCTTGTCACTGTAAGAATCGATCCAGACACAGGACAGGCCGCCAGGCCTGGCCAGAGCAACGCGATTTTCGAGTATTTCAAACGAGAGTCAGCGCCACGTGGTGGCGGGCGCGAAGCAGGCCGCCGGGAAAGAGACGAGGCTGTTCACGAGCAGATCAACGATCTCTTCTAACACGAAAGCGCACTAGCGTTAGTGCGCGGGTTAACCGCTAGAGAGCAGGGTTATAGTTCTCAGGATAAGGCAGGCGAGCAACGCCGCTATCAACGGCCGCGCGAGCAACCGCAGGCGCAATAACTGACAACAAGCGGCTGTCCAGCGGATTAGGGATAATGTAATCCGGGCCAAAGGCCAGCGATTCCCGCCCTATCGCTGCCAACACCTCTGGTGTTATCGGCTCGCGGGCTAGCTGACTCAACGCCAGTACTGCAGCCACTTTCATCTCCTCGTTTATCCGTGACGCGCGCACATCCAGAGCACCGCGGAATATGAAAGGAAAGCCAAGCACGTTATTCACCTGATTGGGATAGTCCGATCGACCCGTTGCGATAATCAGGTCGTCCCGGGTGGCCATGGCCAGCTCCGGCTTGATCTCAGGATCCGGATTGGAGCAGGCAAACACCACCGGACGAGAAGCCATCGACAGCAGCATTGCCGGGCTTAACAAGTCCGACCCGGACAACCCGATAAATACGTCAGCACCGTCAATTGCATCGGCGAGCGTACGTTTGTCGGTCTGGTTGGCAAATTCCTCTTTATAAGCATTCAACCCGTCACGCCCTGCATAGATCACGCCGCGACGGTCCAACATAAAGATATTCTCACGCGGCGCGCCCATGCTGACCAGCAGGCGCATGCACGCGATCGCCGCCGAACCCGCACCCAGGCAGGTAATCACCGCGGTTTCCAGACACTTGCCCTGAATTTCCAGCGCGTTAATCAGCCCGGCGGCGGTCACAATTGCAGTACCATGCTGATCATCGTGGAAAACGGGGATATCGCATTGCTCAATCAGCGCTGTCTCTATCTCGAAACATTCCGGCGCCCTGATATCTTCAAGGTTGATGCCGCCAAATGTCCCGGCGATGCGCGCCACGGTAGCGATAAACTCCTGCGTATCTTCAGTGTCAACTTCTATGTCAATTGAGTTAATGCCGGCAAACCGCTTGAACAGCAGCGCCTTTCCTTCCATCACCGGCTTGCTCGCCAGACTACCGAGATTACCCAAGCCCAGCACCGCGGTCCCGTTGCTGATAACAGCGACCAGATTACCCTTGCCGGTATAACGATAGGCATTGGCTGGGTCGCTGGCGATTTCGCGGCACGGTTCGGCCACACCCGGACTGTAGGCTAACGCTAAATCGCGCAGGCTCTCAGCCGGCTTGGACAGTTCAATACTGATTTTCCCGGGTACCGGCTCTGCGTGGTAGGCGAGGGCATCGCGTTTTAAATCTGTCGGCATGGGGCTACCTGTGCTCACCGGGATATATGCGGAAATTGAACTGGATCAATTCACCAGCGCATCTGTGGAAAAAGTCATCGACAATATAAAAAAAGCGCATACGTAACGAGACTGTAAATTGCCAGCGCCAATCTCCGTCAGGCTCTACACTGTCCGTCAGTAAAGCGGTACCTGACATTGATCTCAATAGCGCAGAATAAAAAAAAGCGCCAGCCCAATAGAGTGTTGGCGCTTTCAGAGATCGGCTGCCGACGGCGCTACGCGCTCGTCTAACAGCCTTTTAACATTCTTCTAGCGCTTGCTGCCACGACCAGCGAAACGCTTGTTGAAGCGATCGACACGGCCACCACTGTCCACAATTTTCTGCTTACCAGTGTAGAAGGGGTGACACTGTGAACAGACATCGACAAGAAAATCCTCGCCGCGTGTGGAGCGTGTCTGAACCGTGTTGCCACAACTGCAGGTTGCAGTAACGGCTTCGTATTTGGGGTGAATATCTGCTTTCATGCTGTGGAGCTCCTGATCGTTAGTGCCGCCACCCGATCACTGCCGGGCACCGCACCTCGCTGGGGGAGTTGAACCGCCACGGGTATGGCAGCTCAAAAAATAGGCGGGCATCTTACCAGACGTGACACGATAAGCAATAGCGTGTAAGCATTTGCTACAATGTCGTTTTCTAATCATTTATGCGTATCAAGCGCACATCATATAGGGTCGTAATGTCCGTACTTCGCCTGGTCATCCCGTCGCCCCTGCGCCGTCAATTCGACTATCTCCCCCCCGCTGAAATGAGTCCTGCGCAGGTCAGCGCGCTGCAACCGGGCGTTCGATTACAAGTCCCTTTCGGCCGGAGGGAGGTAACCGGCTATCTGCTGGCCGTGTGCGACCAGAGCGAGGTTCCTGCCAGCGCTCTCAAGCCCGCGCTGGCACTGCTCGATGAAACACCTCTGGTCGATCCGCAACTGCTGCAACTGTGCCATTGGGCTGCCGACTACTATCACCACCCGCTGGGCGAGGTTTACGGCACACTGTTTCCCAAGCGCCTCCGCGATGGCAAACAGCAACAACCCGGCGGCGCACTCGGCTGGCGATTGACCGCGCGCGGCAAGGGCCTGCCTGAGGAGGCGTTGCCGCGTTCTCCCCGCCAAGCAAAGGTCATCGACCTACTGCGGAGGAAATCGTTCATCGCCAGCGCCGAGTTTAAACAGGGCGGTATTAGCGCCGCTGTTTTGCGCAGCCTGCGGGACAAAAACCTGATCGAGCCCCACTTTGAAAGTAACCACTCACTCACCTCAAGTAGTAGGCAGGGGCTGACTCTTAACGATGAACAAGCCACTGTCATGGCAGCCTTTCGCGCCACTGTTAGCGCGAGCTTCAGCTGCCATTTGCTGGAGGGCGTCACCGGCAGCGGCAAGACGGAAATCTACCTGCAACTGATCGCCGACTGCCTGCAACAGGGCAAGCAGGCGCTGATTCTGGTGCCTGAGATTGGCCTCACACCGCAGACGCTGGCGCGCTTCCAACAGCGCTTCGAGGCCGGTATCGCCGTATTACATTCCGGACTCACCGATGCTCAGCGCTACCTCGCATGGGAGGCTGCGCGCACTGGTGCCGCACAAATCGTGATCGGTACGCGCTCCGCGATTTTTACGCCGCTGGCCGCACCGGGCCTGATCATCGTCGACGAGGAGCACGACAGTTCCTACAAGCAACAGGACGGTTTCCGCTACTCCGCGCGCGATGTCGCGGTGAAACGCGCGCACATACACGGGTGCAAAATCCTGCTGGGTAGCGCCACTCCATCTCTGGAGAGCATTCAAAACGCCCAACTGGGTCGTTACCAGCACCACCAACTCACCCGCCGCACCAGCAGTGGCGGCATGCCGG
>JBDNIE010000304.1:0-1626 GCA_041688425.1 Halioglobus sp.
GCGATGTGTTGCTGCAGGTGGCCGTCATCTGTCAGTAACAATAAACCCTCAGAATCGTAGTCGAGGCGCCCGGCGACGCGACAGCCAGGCGCACTGAGGTAGTCGGTCAGAGTGGGGCGCCCCTCGGTATCGGTGAATTGGCTAAGTACATTAAAGGGCTTGTTGAACAAGATCAGTCTGGACATCGGAAAGAGTGCCGCCAGTATAAAAAAATGCGAGTCAGCGCGAGAGCAGGCATGGGCAACCGTGTTATGCTGTTGGCCGTTTTCTCACTGGGGTAAGCATACCATCTCGATGAGTTCCACGAACCCCGCAGCTACGGAGTAAATTATGGGCTACAAGCATATTCAGGTTCCTTCCCAAGGTGAAAAAATCACTGTAAACGAAGATTACAGCCTGAACGTCCCCGATAACCCTATCATTCCCTACATAGAGGGAGACGGCATCGGCATCGATATCTCGCCTGTCATGATTGATGTGGTCAATGCCGCCATTGAAAAAGCCTATGGCGGTAAAAAGAAAATTTCCTGGATGGAAATATTCACTGGTGAAAAAGCCGCAGAAATGTACGACGGTGACTGGTTTCCCGAGGAGACTCTGGAGGCTATTAAAGAGTATCTGGTTGGTATCAAGGGTCCGTTGACCACGCCGGTTGGTGGGGGATTTCGCTCGCTCAACGTGGCACTGCGCCAGGAACTCGATCTTTACACCTGCTTGCGACCCGTGCGCTGGTTTGAGGGTGTGCCATCACCGGTTAAGAATCCCGGCGATTGCAACATGGTTATTTTCCGCGAAAATTCTGAGGATATTTACGCGGGCATCGAGTATGAGGCAGGAACGCCTGAAGCCCAGAAAATGGTCGATTTTTTGATCAATGAGATGGGTGCCACCAAGATACGTTTTCCCCAAAACGTCGGCATAGGCATTAAGCCTGTCTCCGAAGAGGGCACAAAGCGCTTGGTGCGCAAAGCCATCCAGTATGCGATTGACCAGGATTTGCCATCTGTGACGCTGGTTCACAAGGGCAATATCATGAAGTTTACTGAGGGTGCATTCCGTGACTGGGGCTATGCGTTGGCGCGGGAGGAGTTTGGTGGCACATTGATCGACGGTGGGCCGTGGGTAGCCATTAAAAATCCCAACAGCGGTAACGAGATCGTCATCAAGGATGTGATCGCCGACGCCATGTTGCAGCAAATTCTAACCCGGCCACGGGAATACAGTGTGGTGGCCACGCTGAACCTGAACGGTGACTACTTGTCTGATGCGCTCGCTGCACAGGTGGGTGGAATTGGTATCGCGCCAGGTGCCAACCTGTCAGATACCATTGCATTGTTTGAGGCAACCCACGGCACCGCACCGAAGTACGCTGGGCAGGATAAAGTCAATCCCGGTTCGCTGATTCTGTCTGCGGAGATGATGCTCCGCCATATGGGCTGGAATGAGGCGGCAGATCTCATCATCGACGGCATGAACGGTGCTATTCAGAAGCGCACGGTTACCTATGATTTCGAGCGACAAATGGAAGGAGCGACCCTGCTTAGTTGCTCGGCATTTGGCAAAGCGATTGTGGATTCCATGTAATACGGTCGCTACGAACTATAAAGGCTCGTGGCGACACGGGCC
>JBDNIE010000043.1:0-5665 GCA_041688425.1 Halioglobus sp.
CAGGTGAGTGCTAATGAGCTGCGGATGTGCAGAGCGCAGGATAGCGATCAAGAAAGAGTGGCAGAAACTGCAGGAGTTAGCCCGTGTTAGATCAGCAAAAATATTCAGCCGAAACTCTGGCGATACTACAATCAATCAACGAGAACACAAATGCAGTGACCCAGCTAGCCCAGGCGACCGCGCAACTGATTAGCTACATGGCTGATGAGGATGAGGGAGAGCATCCCGAGCCACTGCAGTATATGGATGGCAGCAGGATAAAGTGAGGCGTTTTGATGAGCATAAGACCCGCATACGCGGCAGGAAGTGGATGCGCATCATCAAAGAGATAGGCATCAGGGACAGCTACATATGTCGGGCTTGTAATGTAGTCACGACACAAGGAGAGGTGGATCACCTCGTCCCATTGTTCAAGGATGGCAGCAACGATCTAAATAACCTGCAGTGGCTCTGTATTCCCTGTCACTCAACAAAGACGATTAAAGAGACAGGAGGGACACCAAAGGCAACCATCGGCGTTGATGGCTATCCGGTCTTGTAGGGGGGGGGTAGTGAAAACGTTAAAAGCGGCCCTAGCGGAAACCGCGCCCAATCCCAATATTTCACAAAGCCGCATTAATTTTTAAAGAGGTCGAATATGGCAACCAGAGGAGCAAAACCAAAACCGGCGGCGCTCCGGGTAGTTGACGGAACGGTTAGAACCGCAAGGCACGGCACCGAATCATATCAGCGCGAAGTGGCAGAAAACTCAAAATCGTCATTTGGTGAACTGAAAAAGCCCCCTGGCTTGAAGGGAGAGGCGGCGAAGGCGTGGAAGTCTTACATAGAAAAAGCATCATGGCTCGACGCCTCGCGCGAACCGGCAGCGATTGCATTTTGCGAGTTATGGCATGAGTTCAGGTTTAACCCTAGCGGTTTCGCTGCATCCAAGCATGGCCAGCTCCGCGCTTACATGAGCGAGCTTGGTATGACCGATGAGCGCAACAGGACAAATGCTGGCGCAGAAATAAAAGACGAATTTTTTGACTGATCGAGCTACTGAGTATGCCCGATCGGTGGTTGGTGGTGACATTCTAGCAGGCCCTCATGTTCGGAATGCGTGCCGCCGTCATCTTGATGACCTGCAGCGGGATGACATTGCATTCAATGCTGACCTAGCTGCCAGGGCTATACGGTTTTTTGAAACCAAGCTACGGCTGAGTGAGGGCCAGTTTGATGGCGAGCCGTTCAAGTCTCACCCGGCGCAAGATTTTATTATAGGCTCGCTGTTTGGGTGGGTGCGCCCAGACGGGTTCCGCAGGTTCCGCCGAGCTTACATAGAGCAGGGAAAGGGCAACGGGAAAAGCCCTCTGGCGGGAGGTATTGGGCTTTATGGACTGATGGCCGACAGCGAGGCAGGAGCAGAAATATATTCAGCCGGAGCTACGAAGGAACAGGCCGGAATATTGTTTCGTGACGCTATCAAGATGGTGGGCCAGTCGCCTGATCTTGACCGCCGACTCAAGCGAAGCGGCGGGCCTGGGCGAGAATACAACCTTGCATATTTGGAGCGCGGATCTTTTTTTAGGCCAGTGTCACGCGAGACAAAGAAAACCGGCTCAGGGCCGAGGCCGCACTTTGCGCTAGTCGATGAGCTGCACGAACATCCAGACGGCGGCATTATTGAGATGCTTGAGCGTGGGTTTAAATTCCGGCGACAACCTCTGCTGTTGATGATTACTAACTCGGGCAGTGACCGGAACTCGGTTTGCTGGAACGAACATGAGTGGGCGATAAAGGTGGCGTCTGGCAACTCTGACGCGGTAACAGACCCTAGTTATTTGGGCGAGATACTGGATGACACTACGTTTAGCTACGTGTGTTCGCTTGATGAAGGTGACGACCCGCTGAATGACCCAAGCTGCTGGCCAAAAGCGAACCCATTACTCGGCACAACGATCACTGAGGAGTACTTGGCAGGGGTTGTAGCCCAGGCCAAAAACATCCCGTCAAAGCAAAACGGCATTTTGCGCCTGCACTTTTGTGTGTGGACAGACGCTGACGCGGCATGGATGAGCCGTGAAGTGGTTGAGCCGCTGATGCAGGAGTTCGACGAGACACAGCACTATGGTAAAGATTTATATGTCGGGCTGGATCTATCGCAAAACCGAGACATAACCGCAGCGGCATTCGCGGTGCGTACCGGCGACATCGAGGTTGAAGCGGTAGACGCATCCGGCAAAAAAATTACGCTACTCAAGCCAACCTATGACGCATGGATAGAGGCATGGACTCCGGGCGATACGATTAAAGCTCGCAGCGATAAGGACAAAATACCTTACGTGCGTTGGCGCGATGATGGTCACATACACGCGCCGAGCGGAGAGAACATCAGTTATAGGCATGTTGCACAGACGCTTGTTGATTACTCCAGAAATTACAATATATGCATGGTTGCGTATGACCGCTATGCGTTCCGTAGATTTGAAGAAGATGCGAGCGAGCTTGGCCTGACTTTGCCATTCCACGAGCACCCGCAGGGTGGGACAAAAAAAGGCAGGCCGACTGAAGAGATGGTAGAGAATGCTAGACGCAACGGCACTCATGCAGAGGGATTGTGGTTCCCCGGCTCATTGCGGATTCTTGAGGACGCGATGCTTGATGGGCGCATCAGGTTTAAGAAAAACCCGGTATTAATCTCCGCGATGATGTCAGCAGTCACTGACGAGGATCGCTGGGATAACCGCTGGCTCGCAAAGCAGAAGTCGATTAATAAAATTGATGCTGCGGTAGCGATGGTAATGGCTATGGGTGCTGCCTCCACTGGATTTGACCAAGAAGATTTGGATGGATTCTTTTCTGCGCCACTGGTTCTGTAGGGCTCCTTATGTTTAACAACCGATTATTGGTGATCTGATGGGAATGTTCTCAGCCGTGCGGCGCATATTCGGTACGGCTGGTGCGCCACCTCTCAATGAGGGCATACAAATTGCTTCGCCCGCATACGGATCATTATCTGCAGCGGAGGTTACATTTGATAGCGCCATGCAGGTCAGTGCTGTATGGGCTGCCGTCCGAATCCTGACCGAGACTATAGGCTCTCTGCCCTTTAATCTGTATGAGCAGAAGCCGGGCGGCAGGGTGCTATCGACTCATCCGCTGCAGAACGTGTTGAAGAAAAAGCCCAATCAATACCAGACAAGCGTTGAGTTTTGGGAGTCGATGGCACTCAATCTCGTGGTTAGCGGAAACGCCTACGCGATAAAACAAAAAGTGGGCAATCGCATTGCCGGTCTATTGCCAGTGTCATCTGCACAGATTGAAACTTCACTGTTGCGCGATGGAACGGTTATACACACTTTCATCACTGGTACGGATGTAAAAGTCTACACCAGCGAAACAATGTGGCATGTAAAGTTGTTCGGCAACGGGATTGTCGGAATGTCTCCGCTGTCCTATGCGCGCAACAGTATCGGCATAGCGATTGCCGCCGACAATCGAGTCAGCAAGATTTACAGCAACGGCGCAAAACCCTCCGGCGTGCTGACAATTGACAGGACACTCAAGCCCGAACAGCGTGACCAGATCAGGACTGCATTTTCCGATCTTGAGGTGGGCAACGAGGATCGTTTATTTGTTCTTGAGGCGGGGATGCAGTACCAACAAGTGAGCATGAGCCCACAAGACATTGAGCTGCTTGATAGTCGCCGCTTCCAGATTGAGGATATAGGCCGCTTTTTTGGCGTGCCGTCCATCCTGCTCAACCAGACATTCGGCCAGTCAAGTCTAGGCTCTAACGTGTACGAGATCATGGCGGCATTCTACAAACTGAATTTGCGGCCCTATCTTGAGAAGTTTGAAACCTCGGCGGTGCGCTGGCTGTTAGATCCTGTTGGCAACACCGTCTATGAAGCGGAGTTTGATTTCGATGCACTGCTGCGCGCTGACACTAAAACGCGCCTGGAGTCTAACCATCAGGCTGTTAATTCCGCCCAAATGACGCCAAACGAAGCGCGCCAAAGCGAGGGCCGCCAGGCAATGGCAGGCGGCGATCAATTACTTATACAGGGCGCAATGGTGCCCCTACTAATGGCTGGGATGTTCCCGGCGGGAGTGCCTGATGCAACACAAGAGCCTTGATCTATCATGTGCTGATTTTAAGTTTAGCAGTGAAGCTGGTGCGCGTAAGTTCAGCGGCTATGCGTCCGTATTTGGTGGCGTTGATAGCTACGGCGATACAGTTTTGCCGGGCGCTTACAAAAACACACTGGCAAACCGAGAGCGTCCGATACTAATGCGCTGGAACCATCACGGCCCAGTCATTGGCAAGTGGATGGACATTCGGGAAGATGAAAAAGGCCTCTATGTTGAAGGTGAACTTACGCCCGGTCACTCAGTTGCAGAGGATGCGTATGCGTCACTCAAGCACGGATCGGTTACTGGCCTATCAATTGGCTATCGACTTTTGCAGAAAAAAGACACAGAGGCAGGAAGGCGCGATCTTATAGAAATTGATCTTGTCGAGATCAGCGCGGTTGAGTCACCTGCTGACGATGGTGCGCAAATAGGCAGCATCAAAAGCGATATAAAGGAGGCTCAAAGCCTAAAAGATTATGAGAGAGTGCTGCGAGATGCAGGACTTTCCAGGACTGACGCCACCGCACTGGTAAGTGGCATGAAATCCCTGTTTCTGAGTGAGTCAGAAGCAAAAGACGAAACCGCAGAGATTGCGGGCATCTTCCAGAGCTTTAATCTGAAAACCTGAAAACCTAGCAGAAACACAAACCAATATGCCGACCACTGAGTCGGTTTTTTTATGCCTGAAATATGGCAAAGGAATATTTATGCCCGAAGAAATCAAAGCAGCTTTAGAAGCTGGACTCGCGGGGCTTGCTACGCAGCTCAAAACAGCAACTGATGACTACAATGTTGAGCTGGAAAAGCACGGCAAGGTTGGCACGGAATTAACCGGCAAGATAGATGACTTGTCTGGCCAGTACAAGGAAATGCGCGACGAGATCACTGATCTTGCGCAGCGATCTGTGGTTGCGAGTAATTCCACTGCACCCGTCACTAACGGCACCGAGTTCATCAAGTCTGATGAGTACAAGCAATTCATTGAGGGCAACCGTGACAAGGCTCGGTATGAGGTAAAAAACACAGTTGGGACAGGGGACAACACCACGTTCCCACAGCAAATGCCAGGGATTATCCCCGGCAGCTTTGCGCCTCGCACTGTGCGCCAGCAGATCCCTACGATCGTAGTCGCTAGCAACTCGGTTAATTCTTTGCGTGAAAACGTCTGGACTAATGACGCTGTTGAGGTTGCAGAAAAAGCAGCCAAGCCCGAGTCAGATATTACATTCCAGGCGTACAACGTGATCATCGAAACGGTTGCGCACTGGATAAAAATATCGAAGCAGTTGATGGCTGATGCGCCGGCGGTTGCCGCATATATTGATACGCGGTTGCGTGACGGTCTTATGCAGCGAGTTGAAAAGCAGCTCATCATCGGTGATGGCACTACGCCAAACCTGTCGGGCATTACTGACAGCGGAAATTTCACCGCGTTCACGCCTACCTCTGGCGCTAACCTGGTTGAGTCTATCAACAAGGCGAAGTACAACAGATGGGCAGTTGGCGAGGTAGTTGATACGGTTATTGTCAACCCTGCCGACTGGGCTGC
>JBDNIE010000044.1:0-6410 GCA_041688425.1 Halioglobus sp.
TCTTTACTGTCATGGTTCACCTCTGTAGCGTAGTTTACTCGCTTAACAGGGTGTCCATCATTGGTGGGCAGGATCAGTTCACGTTCGACCGGAATGAGTGTTCACGTTGAACCAGAATGGGTGTTCACGATGGGCCGGAATATGCATCTGGGCGGACTGAATCTTTATCCAGCGGGAATCAGGTCCTAATTCACCCACCATGATTGGGGAAGACCCAAAAATAAAGCAACCCAAAATTTTTAATTTACATCACATAAACAATTTTTCGAGCGTGAGGGTTAAATTAAAATTTCGCATAGCCGCCTCATAGCCTTTAGCTTTAACAGATTCTAGGGTTTGACGTCCTTGCTCGTCTTGTAAAAGCCATTTGACGAGTTCAGGAATATTTTGAAAGTCTGTCTGAAGGTAATGCTCCCCCGGTGTCAGGTATGGAATGGCACTGGCCGTCTCGGTCACGACACATGCGCCCTGCATAAACCCAAAATGCATAAGTCTTTGCCATTCAAAATAGGGCATGCCGAAATGATGAACATTCAACAAAATCTTTGCTCTTTGCCCCAAAGCGGCATAACTCAAAGCGGAGACTGCACCTGGGTGTGTGCCGCTTAAGGCACCTCTGACATTTACGAGTCGAATGAAAGATTGAAATTCGTCAAAGGTCGGTTTCGCTATGTCTAGAAATGCCTGCCGACGCTTTGAGTTTGAGCCAATCCAGACTAGATCAATTGGCCTATGTGATTTTGATGCTGATTGATCTGAAAAGTCGAAGCTTGAAAGGTCACCCATGATTTCAGTTGGAATTGGTATGTTATCTTGAAATAAAGGGTGACCGTCAACGCGCCCGAGCGGTAAAAAACGTGTTGGAATACCTAACTGACTGAGGCAAACTGCAGTTTGTAAATTGATATCGATCACGCCCAATGCTTTGCGAATATACTGAAAGCAGTGACCGAACCAGACTGAAGGGACTTGTTCGGTGTTGAAAAGAATAGTGTGTGAAAGAGAAAATAAGTTGACGTCAACTATTGGTTCACGATAAAAAAAATCATGTGGTGCGATGATGATTCTCAGTCGTGGTTTGCCTTGAATAGCTTCGTTTGATGCCTTGGCGTTTATGTTTAAAAGTTTGAATGCTGACACCAGCATATTTTGAAACTCGTGAAACACAATATGGCTTTGAGAGTGCGTATGAATATGCACTTCGTCTGTTGGTTGAAGTTTGGGCCAATTTCCAGCCTTACTGTTTAGCTTGGCTAAGGCAAACTCTGCATGATCAATAAATGGCTTTTGCCACGCAATGACTATTTTTTCGCTCCAAGGGTTAAAGCCATCGTAAATACCTTGTTTGAGAAAATGCAAGATGGGTGCAACATTCGTTTGGCCTTGTTGATAAGTGGCTTCATAGTGCTTGCCATCGAAACAGGTGCTGGGCTCGATTTTATTTAAAGACCATTCCTTAAGATAAGTCTTGATGAGATCGTTGATAGACAAATGGGTAAGACCAGTCATAAGCCTGTAATGAGCAGCATTAAAAAGCTTGCTGCTTTTAATAAGTGCAATATCGTTGTCAAATTGTGCGGAATGAATGGCTTTCGTTACTTGAAGGCTAATAACTTCGGCTAATACATCAACATTGTCTGGTTTGAAGTATTCTCCATGCCCACCTGGCAACATCGCTACGTGAAAGCCTTCTGGATAGGCTTGTCTAAATAGTTTTTCAGGAGCTTCCATTAATCCGTAGGGGTTTAAGTAGCTACGGGCACCAAATAATAAAAGTACTTTTCCTGATATTGGATTGAAATGACCTTGCTCCATCAAAATGGTCAAAACAACCGATCTGCCGCGACGCTTTAGTTCGCGAGCGACTTCACCGGCGATCATCCCGCCTTGACAGTTACCCCCTAATACGAGTGGCTCAGTGGTTGCCGTACTTTCGATTTCATCTGCATACAGGTCTGCGAGCGCATGAATAGTGTCGGAATCATAGTCAAAAGCCAAATGACCAGACCTTAGCCCAAATAGTTTGACACCACCGCCAGTAGCCATATGCGGTAAGGTGTTTAGCGCATTGGTTAGGGCCAGTAGCTCTTCGCCAGAGTTAAAGCACCAAAATAAGTTTAAACGAGTGGTACGTTCTGGCGTGAGGCAACGAATTAACCCCAACTTCCCTAACCTTGTACCAGGCCAAGTTGCCAGATAGGGTCGTAATATCGTTGTGAGATGACCAAACTGATTTTGACTTGATTCTGAAGGTGTGCTGGCAAGTGAGGTGGCAACTTGTAAGTCAATCGCCAATCCAAGCGTTTCAATCGTATCGCCACCTACTTCAATCGACAAGTCAAGTGTGACACCGAACAACTCTTCGATGCCAACTAGCAGACTGGCAAGCCCCAGAGAGTCAAAACCTGCTTCAGTCAGGCTGTCGCGCACGCCATGTACTTCTGCTCCCCCCGCAAAGCTATGAACAAATGCTAAAAGTTTTTCTTCAGTGGGCGTTTTTGGCTTACGAGCGACACGGCGACTGATTAATGAGGGCGGAAGAGGCAGAGCTAAGCGATCTCTTTTTCCATTTGTTGTTCTGGGCATGTCATTTAAAGGTAAAACAACACTAGGGTGCATATAAACAGGCAGATGGGCAGTTAGGTGCGCTTTTAACTCTGCATTTTCGAGCGCAGGGCTATCTGGCGCCATCACAATATGTGCGATCAATCTCTCGCCAGCTGGGGTATTCACTTTTGAAACAATGGCATCTTTGATTTGATTAAAGTGACACAAGACAGATTCGATTTCACTGGGTTCTATTCTGTAACCATGAAACTTAAATTGATCGTCATGCCTTCCGAGGCAGTGTAGATTGCCAGAGGCATCTAAAAAGGCTCGGTCACCCGTGCGGAAGATCCTTTCCCTGACTCGACGAGGTAATGTCACTGTGACAAAACGCTCATTTGTGAGTTCAGGTTGATTTCGATAGCCTCGCGCCAAGCCTACGCCAAAAAGACATAATTCTCCTTCCTGTTCGGGCGGCACGGGGCACAAGTGATCGTCAAGGATGCAAGCCCCCATGTTATCAATAGGGCGCCCAATTAAAGCAGATTGACCAGGGCTACAAATGTAAAAAGTGGTCTCAACCGTTGCTTCAGTGGGTCCGTAAGCATTAATAAATTTTCGCCCTAGAGCCCATCGGTCAACCAGCGCCTGTTGGCATGACTCGCCAGCAACGATAATGGTGTTTAGATCTGGTAAATCTTGAACAGGTAGTACGCTTAGTAAAGCCGGTGTGATCGACAAATGCGATAATTGTGTTTTTGCTATGAAACGTACAAGTGGTGCTCCGGGTGTGGCTTGCAGGTCAGTGGGTAAAACTAAACAGGCACCAGCGGTTAAAGCCATGGCCATATCCCCGACAGAAACATCAAACCCAAAGCTAGAAATGAGAGAAACGCGTGAATCGGGTCGAATGGCAAAGTGTTCAACGGCAGCCGTTGCGTAATTAGCGAGGCTTGCATGACTGACTTCGACACCTTTAGGGCGACCGGTGGTGCCAGACGTGTAAATAAGGTAAGCGATTGTCTCAGCCCAAAACCTCGGCTCATCAAAATGTTCACCCAACGATCCACTAAACGCTACGAAGTTGAAGTCCTTCGGCGTGTGCGTTCGAGTATTGAGTGTGCTGCAATTAACAAAACCCAAATCTATATCTGGTAAGGCAGCGCTCGCGCTGTTGACGACCACAATCTTTGCCCCCGAGTCTAAAAGCATCTGCTCAATTCGGGCCATAGGTTGTATGGGGTCTAGGGGAAGATAGATCGCACCAAGACGCAGAATAGCTACAAACGCCACAAGCCGGTCTATACTTCTACCCAAGCAAACTGCGACGGTTTGCTGAGCGGTAACCCCCTTTGACTTTAAAGCCATGGCAAGATCTGCTGATCTCGCCATTAGGTCACCATAGGTCAGGCTGCGCGAGCCCATTTGAATCGCAAGAGCCGCGGGGTTCGTATGAGCTCTGGCGATAATGGTCTGCATTAAGTTTGGCGCAAAAGTTCTTTGGCGTCCGTAAAGTACAGAAATAGCTATGGCGTTTTTGGTGGACGGAGCCAGACAGGCGGTAGCAATATTTTGTGCAATCTCTTCACCTAAACGCCCTGCCATGACAACGATACAGTCATTGAGATGTAGATCAGATTTCAGAGCAATGATTATTTCTGGTAGGTTTGATACGTGTTCAATCGTAACTTGTGCATCGGCACACGATTGCGCCAAAATGCTATTTGTATCGTCGAGCCCAATCGCCTCGCCTAACCCTTCTACTGGTAAGACCAAACACCGATCAGCCAGGGCTAGCGCATTTGCAAACGCTGGTGCCATTTTACGAACCCGGCTGTGCAGTTGAGGTTGTAACACGGCAATGATTCGACCCGAATATAAATCTCTTACGGTTTTGAGTGAAGCTGCGATCTCGTTAGGGTGGTGGGCGAAATCATCAAAAATAAAAGGCCCTTCGCTTGACCCGACTTGCTGCAGTCGGCGATCAACACCTGTGAACATTGATAGAGCCGCAAGCGCAGCTGTGGGTGTCACACCAAGCGCTGTTGCCATAGCGAATGCAGCGGTCGCATTCAATAAATTATGTTCACCATGAACAAGCAAAGATAATGTGCCTAGACAATGTCCATTTTTAAACAACAAGGCTTTGTTTGGGTGCTGCACTTGTATTTGCAACTGATTGTTTGAGGAAAATCCATATAACAAGCATGCGGATTGGGTTTCTAGTTTTTCTAGTAGTCTTCGAACACCTGCGTCATCTCCACAGACGACAATTGTGCCATCTTGTTTGACACGATTCAAAAAATTCAGAAATTCGGCATTTAGCCTTTCCTCATCACCATAATGTGTTGCATGCTCATCATCAATATTGGTCACAATGGCATGTTTCGGGTGCCAGTCAAGCAGTGCCCCATGGGCTTCGCAGGCTTCGAGAAGGAACGGACCATTCATCGAACCCAGGGTGGCGGGCATCATTCCTGAATATGTCGCGCCCAGCATGTATCCAAAGGGTAGGTGGGCTTCGGCCATGATCTGCATCAGCATGGCAGTCGTGGTTGATTTTCCATGGCTGCCTGCCACGCAAATGGCGTTACGATCTTGAATGAGTTTGGTCAAAGCTTTAGAGCGTGAGTTGACATTGACCCCCATTCGACGTGCCGCTCGCAAAACCGGATGATGTGATGGCACCGCAGGGCTGACCACAATTTGTTGAATGTCATCTAAATTTAAAGAGGCCTCTTGGTTAATGATCTGTATGCCTTTTTCGGACAAAAGGTCATAATTCTTTTGTGAAAGATTTGAATCTATACCTTGAACCTGGTACCCCGCTTCTTTTAACAACAAAGCAAGCGGTAACATTCCGCTTCCACCTATTCCAATTAAACGCATCATGCCAAGTTCATTCGGCATTGAAGTCACCCTGTAATGCGTAGCGACTGATTTTCCCTAATTCCTCAAGAATACGAACTCGCCCTGTGGGTGTCTCAGCCCAAGTGGCTGCCGACAAATTCAGAGGGTCATCTGGAGGGCAGGCGATGATGCGCACTTCTTTCGGAAAATATCGTCTAGCGGTCATCAGAACTCGGCGCATATGGAAAGGTTTCGCACATAAGGCAATTGATTTTATGTTGTGCCAACCAATCTGCTGAAGAATTAAGTTTGACCCGAGTTCAAGATTTTCCTGAGTATTTGAGGCAAACTTTTCAAGTAAAAGAGCCTCGTTTGGAATTCCAGCCTCTAGCGCTTGATCTCGGTAAAGTTCCCACTCGGGTTGACCGCTTATCGATATTCCAGCACCAGAAATTATAATTGTTTTTGTCAGACCCGCATCAAACATATCGAGTGCGGGGTAGATGCTATTTACGGTTGGGCTACCGAGTACAAATGCTAAGTCAACAGGCTCTGGTTCGTTGCGAACAAAAAGAAATTGCGAAATGGCTTTTTGTGATGCCGTATCCATTTTATTGATTCACCAATTTTGTCTTTTTAAAAGATACACCTCACTCAACCGGCACCCCAAACCGATAACCCAATGACAAGCCAACCACATTGGCTTTAAAGTCACCTGTGAAGGCTCGCATGCTGCCACCATGAGCAAGAGTAACGTTGTTGAACTAGCAGGTCGAGATTAGAATCGAGATCCATTGACTGAGACGTTGCGAGCAGACGCACAGCAACTGATCCAGCAGGCCGTGAGTATAAGACAGATAAAAGGCCTATAGGGGAAATTTTTCTCCCAGTATCCCGATGCTTTTCGTGCATTGAATCAGGCGATTGGCATCGAACGAGCTGAAATCGATCTCGCATTCGTCCACTTGCAAATCTTTTGTGGTCGTTTCCAGGCGGTAGCCCACAGGAATCCA
>JBDNIE010000045.1:0-21111 GCA_041688425.1 Halioglobus sp.
CGGATGGTTTCGACCTTACGAAGTTGCAGCGTCCTACAGCAGCATTGGCCGAGCATACTCAACGCGGCCTAATTTGCACTGCCGCGCAGCCCAAATGGGGCGAGAAAATCATTCATTTGCGGTATTTTGCGCCACAGTACGGCGTCGATGAGGACGCCGCCACTGGGTCGGCGATGCGGATTCTGGCCGACTATTGGTACCCCCGGTTTGATCAGTTAGCGGCATACCAGTGCTCCGAGCAGGGCGGGTGGTTGTTGTCGCAGAGAACCGCGAGCCACGTCGCGGTGGGCGGGCACTGTGTCAGTGCCACATCCGAGGATGCTTATGCCTGACGCTTCGCTTATTGCACTTTATCGACAAACCCGTCAGCAATCTCTGCGGGCGTGCGAGCCGCTATGCACAGAGGACTATGGCTTGCAGGCGGAGGCTTTCACCAGTCCGCCTAAATGGCACCTGGCTCACACCAGTTGGTTTTTTGAAACGTTCCTCTTGAAGCCGTTTTTGGCAGCGTATCAATCACCCAATGCGCATTACGAAGTATTGTTCAATTCCTATTATAATGGCGTTGGCCAGCAGTTTAGTCGCGTGCAACGGGGGCTTCTATCGCGCCCCACAGTAGACGAAGTGAGGGCGTACCGCGCGCATGTTGATCTGGCTCTGGAAAGCCTGCTTAACGATATCGGGCACCCCTACAGAGACACCATTGTGGCGCGCAGCAGATTGGGTGTAGAACATGAACAGCAACATCAGGAGTTGCTTTACACCGACCTGAAATTTTCACTCTATGCTAATCCTCTTGCGCCGGCCTACAACAGTGCGGCGGAGATAACTAATCGCGAGTCGCAAAGCGATTGCCAGCCGCAGGCGCAGCATTGGAGCGAATACGAAGGTGGACTGGTCAGTGTTGGCTGCGATGCTTCGCCTGGTGTGTGGCAGGATTTCGCTTTCGACAATGAAGGTCCCACCAATAATGTCTATCTCGCGCCCTATGCACTCGCCCGCCAGCTAGTTACTAACGCGCAATTTCAGGATTTTGTAGACGATGGCGGTTATCGTCGCCCTGAGTTCTGGCTGTCCGATGGCTGGACAAGCGCGCGGGACGCGCAGTGGGAACAACCTCTGTACTGGCTTGAGCGCGACGGGGAGCCACTGCAGTTTACTTTGCGTGGCCTGCAGGCAAGGAAACCCGAGCAGCCGGTGTGTCATTTAAGTGGCTATGAAGCCGATGCCTATGCCAGTTGGGCAGGCGCCCGCCTGCCTACCGAATTTGAATGGGAGCACGCCGCTTGCGCACAGAGCTTCAGTGCGCATGTTTTTGACGCTAACAAGCTACACCCAACGGCTGCTGCAGGAGATGATCAGCTGTTACAACTTTACGGTGACTGCTGGCAGTGGACGGGCTCCGCCTACAGGCCCTATCCGGGGTTTCGGCCAAAACCCGGTGCAATAGGCGAGTATAACGGTAAGTTTATGGCCAACCAGTGGGTGCTTCGAGGCGGCTCCTGCGTCTCCCAGAGCGGCCATGTTAGACCCAGCTATCGCAATTTTTTCTATCCCCAGGACCGTTGGCAGTTTAGTGGTGTGCGCCTCGCCAGGGATCTTTGAACATTGACACTCTGCATGGAATAAAAAAATGCCATTAACAGCAGCCCGAGTTGAAAACGTATTCTTTGAAGACCAGCAGCCTGTGCCCAGCGACAGCCGGGCTGAGTTATTGGCCGGTCTGAAAAGGCCACAGAAGCAGGTCAATCCGAAGTATTTTTACGATGCTGCCGGATCGAATTTGTTTGAGCAGATCACCCAGTTGGATGAGTACTATCCCACCCGCACTGAGATAGAGATACTGCGGCGCCATGCGGAGGAGATAGCGGAATTTTGCAGCCATGACTGTGTGCTCATTGAGCCCGGCAGTGGCAGTAGCGAGAAAGTTCGACTGCTACTCAATAGCATGCGACCGGCGGCTTATGTCCCGCTGGATATTTCCGCAGATTTTCTCTACGAGTCGGCGGTAAAGCTGGGCCGTGAGTTCCCATGGTTGCAAGTTCACGCGATATGCGCGGACTTTGCCAGCCAGTGGCATACACGCACGATACTGCCGGCCGGCCGACGGGTCATTTTTTATCCCGGATCGACGATCGGCAATATGGAACCGTCCATCGCGCAAAAATTTCTGGCGGATCTGCGGCAGTGGATAGGGACGGATGGTGGCGTGTTGATCGGGGTAGACTTACACAAACCGGAACATCTGCTTAACGCTGCCTACAACGATGCGCGCGGTGTCACTGCCAAATTTAACCTGAATATACTCAGTACTATTAATCGGATTGCCGAGGCAGACTTTGATGCGCATGCGTTTTCGCACAGGGCAATCTATAACCGGCAATTGAAACGCATCGAGATGCACCTCGTTAGCGACGCTCCCCAAACCGTGAAGGTTAATGGCAGCGCCATTGAGTTCACTGAGGGGGAAACACTGCATACCGAGAACTCCTATAAATACAGCCTTGAGGACTTTCAGGCGTTGATTAAGGCGGCGGGCTTCAGTCTGCGCAAAAGCTGGTTAGACGAAAAACGCTTATTCAGCGTGCATTTTCTTGCTGTAAGTAACCGCTAGGCAACACACCGGATGGCCGTGGCCACGCCATCGACTGCCAAACACTACGCCACCCTCATCGCTCTTATTTTGGCGGGCGAGCTAATTTTCAGCCTGCCATTTCATATTCCGCGATTTTTCCGGCCCAGCATGCTCGAGGTTTTTCAGCTGAGCAATACGCAATTGGGCGACATCTTTGCGGTATATGGCGTGGTCGCACTGCTGGCATACTTTCCAGGTGGTGCCTTGGCGGACCGCTATCCGGCACGCAGCTTGATAGCGCTGTCGTTGGCGGCGACTTCTCTTGGCGGTTTTTATCTTTATACGGTGCCGGACTCGACCGGCCTCTATCTGCTGTTTGGCTACTGGGGCCTGACGAGCATCCTGTTGTTCTGGGCTGCTTTGATTAAGGCGACCCGCGACTGGGGCGGCCTGCGCGAGCAGGGAATCGCTTTTGGTGTGCTGGATGGAGGCCGCGGTTTGGTGGCCAGCGTGTTCGCCACGGTCGCGGTCATTATTGCCGGGGATACATTAGCGAACTCTGACAGCAGCGCCGCAGGTATGCAGGCGGTGATTTTGTTCTACAGTGTTGTCAGTTTGCTTTGCGCGCTTCTTGTCTGGTTTGTTCTGCCGCAGGAGCAACCCGGTTGCCCCCCGGTCGACGCGCTGTCATTGGGGGAAGAAAAACCGCATTGGCAACTCGTGATCTCTCAGCGCAAGATTTGGCTGCAGGCCGGTGTAGTGATCTGCGCGTATTGCGGATACAAGTCGCTGGACAATTATGGCGTCTATGCGGTTGCAGTCCTGCAGATGACTCCGGTAGAGGCTGCCAAGCTCACGGCGCTGGCCAGTTACACGCGCCCGGTGGCCGCCGTAGCCGCCGGTCTATGGGCCGATCGATGGCAGCCGAGTAAGGTGATATTGCTGCTGTTTGCCGGTGCTGCCGGTGCTTTTTTCGTGATGAGCAGCAATCTCGTAGTCGGACCCGCATCAGGTTTTGTGATAGCCAACCTGATTATCACCTTTGTCGCAGTCTACGCACTGCGTGGTATCTACTTCAGCCTTATCGAGGAGAGTGGAGTTGATGCGCGCGTTACCGGCACTGCGGTCGGTCTAATCTCGGTGCTGGGGTTCGCCCCGGACATTTTCTTCGGCGCGCTCACTGGTCGTTTGCTGGATGCCAACCCCGGTGCTGACGGCTTTCAGCATTATTTTCAGACTGTAACGTTTATCAGTGTCGTAGGAATGCTGCTGACATGGAAGTTGTCGCAGCGGTTGGCAGACAATCGTTTAAACTGAACTTGGCGGCAGTGTGAATGGGCAAAAAAAAGACGGCGGCAATAAGCTCGCCGTCGTCTTTGAAGGGCTGAATGGTTCGTTTCGACAGAGTTAAAAGTGGTACCCGAGCATGATGCTGTAGACGAAGGGATCAATGTCGATATCCGTAGATATCTGGGTGCCATCGTCAAATGTCACGTCAGCGCTGGTGCCGATCTGAATCCAGCGCACTGACGCGTTCAGCCACCAGTTACCCGAGATGTTGTAATCCGCACCAGCCTGTAGCGCTGCGCCCCAGGAGTCATCAAGTTCCACGTTGCCACCTGTGAGACCTAATGAATTGAAGGTCGCATCGGCTTGGTTTGTGAGGTTCTCGCTAAAGAACACCGTGTAATTGATGCCTGCACCCACATATGGCCTGAAAGCGGAGCCTGCATTGAAGTGGTAGACGGCACTCACGGTAGGCGGCAAATGCTTGACGTCTGCCACATTGAGTCCGTTGACCGCGTCGGGGCCGCTGGCGCTGGCTGTATGATTAAACGGCGTCGCGGCCAAAACCTCTAGACCCCAGTTTTGCGTGAACATGTATTCCACGGTCAGGCTAAACTGGGTATTGTCGTCGACCTCCAATTCGGTAGTGCCGCCGACAGCATTACTGAATGCCGCTTCGGAGCCATTGAGCTTCAGCGGATCACTTTTACCGTCTGGCGCTACGTTGGACGCACCACCTCGAACGATAAAACTGTTGGCTTCAAATGCATTAGCAACGGCAGGCAACAGAGCGCTGCTCAAAAGAAGGGTGGCTACTGCGCAGCCGCGGGCTGTTCTAGGTAAAACATTGGGCATAATAACCTCTCTTCGTGGTTGTCCAAGTTAACTTGATAAGAACTCTAGAGTTAACTGACAGCTCGAACAATTGCTTATTTGATCTCCAATGTTCGAGTCAGCCGATCTTTATGCCGATCATATGTATCCGCTGAGGCGCCATGGACAGAACAAAAATTTATACCGTGAAATTACTGGAATCGGCTGAACTGGAACGCGGTTCGTGCTGTAATCCGTGAGTCCGCATGTGCGGCAGCGTGTAATCCTAATTTTTTTCGGTTTAGAGGCGAGAATATCCGTGAAAGACAAACGTAGGTACTCATCCCTGGTTGTAGATGGCATCGAGAAGGCACCGGCGCGCGCCATGCTCCGCGCGGTGGGTTTCAGTGATGAGGATTTCCAGAAACCGCAGATCGGTATTGCGTCTACCTGGAGTATGGTTACGCCCTGCAACATGCACATTAATGTGTTGGCTGATGAGGCCTGTGCGGGCGCCGATGCCGCCGGCGGCAAGGGGGTTATTTTCAATACCATCACGATCTCGGATGGCATTTCTAACGGGACTGAGGGCATGAAGTACTCACTCGTATCGCGTGAAGTCATTGCTGACTCGATCGAGGCTGTGGTCGGCTGTGAGGGTTTCGATGGCGTGGTGGCGATCGGCGGCTGCGACAAGAATATGCCGGGCTGCATGATCGCGATTGCGCGGCTCAACCGTCCTGCGGTTTTTGTCTATGGTGGCACCATTCAACCGGGCGCCAACCGCACCGACATTATCTCGGTATTCGAGGCGGTGGGGCAACACGCGCGTGGCGATCTGAGCCTGATCGAACTCAAGGAGATTGAGGAGACCGCGATTCCCGGCCCCGGATCCTGTGGCGGCATGTATACGGCGAATACGATGGCCTCGGCCATTGAAGCGTTGGGTATGAGCCTGCCAAACAGCTCGGCGCAGGAGGCGATTTCCCATTCCAAGGCCGAAGATTGCCGACACGCAGGCGCCGCCGTAATGGCTCTGCTTGAACGCGATATTAAACCTTCCGACATTATGACCAAGCCGGCTTTTGAGAATGCAATTGCCACTGTCATCGCGCTGGGAGGATCAACCAACGCGGTGCTTCACCTGCTGGCTATGGCATATACGTCCTCAGTCGATATTACGCTGGACGACTTTGTGCGTATTGGCGAGCGAGTTCCGGTGCTCGCGGATTTACGCCCCAGTGGCAAGTACACGATGTCGGAGTTGATCGCCATCGGCGGTATCCAGCCGCTGATGAAAATGCTGTTGGAGCGCGGCCTCTTGCACGGCGACTGCCTGACCGTGACAGGTCAGACGATGGCCGAAAACCTTGCTGACGTGGCACCTTACCCTGAGTCGCAGGATATAGTTCGCGCTTTCGACAACCCTATCAAGAGCAGCAGCCACCTGATGATACTGCGCGGCAATGTGGCGCCCGAGGGCTCTGTTGCCAAGATCACAGGTAAGGAAGGCCTGCATTTTGTCGGTACTGCGCGCGTTTTCCACTCTGAGGAAGAAGCGCTGCAGGCTATCCTCGACGGGCGTGTTGTAAAGGGTGATGTCATGGTGATCCGCTATGAAGGCCCTCGAGGTGGCCCCGGTATGCGGGAAATGCTCAGCCCGACATCGGCGTTGATGGGCAAAGGTCTGGGAGCCGATGTGGCACTGATTACCGATGGCCGCTTCTCTGGTGGCAGCCATGGTTTTGTCGTTGGCCATATCACTCCGGAGGCCAGTGAGGGAGGCCCTCTCGCAATTATTGAGGATGGCGACGAGATCGTGATCGACGCTGAAACATCACAGATTAATGTCAGCCTGTCCGACGCCGAGATTAAATCACGTCTGGCGAATTGGCAGCGCCCGCCACCGCGTTACACCAGAGGCCTGTTGGCGAAGTACGCCCACACTGTGGCGTCGGCGTCTGAAGGCGCGGTGACCGACAAATACCTGTAAGAGATAACACGATGGCAGATGAATCAGAGAAGAAAAGCTATTGCTTGATCGGGGGCGTGTTTCACCCCGATCAAGCCAATCAATTACTGATGACCTTGATACAGGACAAGCTCAGTTTTCATCAGCGCAACAACTGGAGTCGCCGGGAACGTTTTGGTGAATCAGATGCGGTGGGCACAAAACGTATGGGCGAATTGCGGCAGACCAAGGCAGATCTTGCCGAGTTGATCGCAGAGGCCAGGACTGAAGGAATGGAACTGACCATCAACTGCAACATCGAGATCACGCTATCACCGGCGCGTTGATGTGACGGGTCTTTCGGCCTCAGCACTGCAGTAGAGCGACGCTCATTGATCGGAGCTGCAGGCAGTTGGCAGCCCCTAATTTTTAACGCCGTTCGGCCCCGATTTTCCCAGCCACTGCACTTTATAAAGGTCGCGACGGCGATCCATATAGTTACGCACGGAACCTTCATTTTCCAACGCGATAAGCTTTTCGAAATCCAGGTCAACAATAAGGGTCATTTCGGTATTCGGAGTGGTTTCCGCCATAATGGCATCGTGAGGAAAGGCAAAGTCTGACGGCGAAAATACCGCAGACTGCGCGTACTGAATATCAGCGTTATCCACCTTGGGCAAATTGCCACAACTTCCGGCGATAGCGACATAGCACTCGTTTTCTATTGCGCGCGCTTGCGCACACAGGCGGACGCGCAGGTATCCATTCTTGGTGTCGGTCCAGAAGGGCACGAATAGTATGTTCATGTCCTCCTCTGATTGCAGGCGTGCGAGTTCCGGAAACTCCACGTCGTAACAGATGAGAATGCCGATCTTGCCGAAATCGGTATCGAAGACCTTTATTTCATCGCCGCCCTGCATGATCCAGTCGCGCTTCTCACTGGGGGTGGGATGAATCTTGTACTGGCTGTCGAGGGTGCCATCACGCCGGCATAAGTAGGCGACGTTATAGAGGTCGCCTTCCTCGATGATGGGTACCGACCCGGCGATAATATTGATGTTATAACTTACGGCCAGCTTTGACATGCCGGCGATAATGTCATCGCTGTAAGCGGCCAGTGCACGTATCGAGTCAATAGAGCTTTGATGTTCGCCGACACCCATCAACGGGGCGTTGAAAAATTCCGGGAACAGAGCCGCGTCACACTTGTACGCTGATAGCGCGTCGACAAAAAACTCGACTTGTTGCATGAGGTCTTCGACACACTTCATGGGCCGCATCTGCCACTGCACGCAACCGATACGTGCGCTGGTTCGCGGGGTGTTAATCAAGGGTGATTTTTTTGTGTTGGGATCGTAGTAGAGATTATTCCACTCTAGTAATGTGGCATAACCGTGGGATTCGGTGTCGCAAGGGAGGTAGGAATGCAGTATCTTTTTGACATCAAAATCGTTGGAGATTTGAAACGTAAGCGTCGGGTCGTAAATCTGTTTTTTCTTGACCTTTTCGATGTACTCCTGCGGCGTCATGTCCTTTGCATAGTCTTCATAGTTGGGTATGCGGCCCCCTGCAACAATGGCTTTTAGATTGAGATTTTGACAGAGTTTCTTGCGCGCCTCGTAGAGTCGCCGTCCTAATCGCAACTGGCGGTAATCTGGGTCGACATAGATATCGACGCCATACAACACATCTCCTTTCGGGTCATGAGTCGATAGATAGGCGTTGCCGGTGATCTCGTCGTAGGTATGGTAATCACCGAACTTGTCGTAATCGACAATCAGCGCAAATGCTGCGGCGATAACGCTGCCATCGTCCTCTATGCATATCTGGCCACCGGGAAATGCGTTCAGCTGGGTCCGAAACTTCTTCTCACTGATGGCGCCGCCTACATTTTTGTACACACGGTTTTGTATGTACTTGATGTCGGCATAATCGTCGAGGCGCAGGTTGCGCAGTAGTAACCTGTGTTCGAGTGATTCATCCTGTATTGGGGTGTCGGTCATAATAAGCGTGGTCTGCTAGTGGCCTTAGATGATTGGGGATAATAGCAGAGTAAGCAAAATGACGCGCAGCGGCGAGCTCCTCATTGCCCCAAATGTTTGGTGAGCAGGATATCATTTGCATCTGAGATTGATGATGCGCAGTGCCCTCACGAAACCGTGCCACTTGCTGCATCATCTTTTTGTGAGAGCGGCTACGACGATAGTTTGTAGGAGAAATTGCCAAGCCCGAAACGCTTGCCGTATTAATGAAGGGTATCGATCTGGTGTTTTCCAGTGTGGCCATTTGGCGCCAGCGTGACGGTCTTACCTTCGAGCAGCTAGATTACCAGTGCAATAAGAATCTGATCGATCTGGCCGAAGTGTCGGCGGTTAAGGCTTTTACCTGTGTCTCAATGCAACGCGCTGAAAATATCCTGAATCTGGTGATTCCGAGATTCTGACGCAGCGTAAAGTCGCAGAGCTGACGTTTGATGTCGCCGGCAACCCAACAAAAATAGCAGTCATCCTGATGTGGTTGGTGAGGGGCCTGGTGAAGTGCAGCGGCCTGCTCTCCATGCAATTTGGCGACCTTGCCAATTTTATCGTGACGCCGGGCGAGATAGACGCTGTTAAATCGCCGCAGGGTAACATCACGTTGCGCGGTTATCTTGAAGTTTTAGATCCGGGTGATGTTGAAGCCTGATTTTGCGATCCGGCAACGACGTGGCAATGGGAGTCTGGCGAAGGATGCCGCCAATATTGCCCAGCAGCGCCTGCCGGACCTTCCCGGTCAGGGTTCCATGTTAAGTATAAGAGAGGGGTCGATATAGTCATCAACCGTTTGTGGCTCGTCATACACCCCGTATTTAACATTGAACGCGTCTGAAACTGCAGTCGAACCGTAAAGAGAACCAAAGCCCTCTGCCTTTTTCATAACGGCTTTTGATTCCTCCAGGCTCAAAATCTTGGTGCCTAGCAGAAGCGGTTTGTAGGATTCCGGATCCAGACCGACTCTCGCAGCCATAATGCTAATCGCCTCGGGCTGTGTCTCGGGATTGTTGACGAAATCTACAACCCGGTACCATACCGCAATGACCTTTTCCCAATCCTCACGGCGATTAGCCAGTGAGCTCGGTGATACCGCGTACATATCATAGATAAGTCCAGGTTCCTCTCTTGAGGTTGCAATGGCTTTGGAGCCGGGAACTAAGACTAGCGCCTGCCCGGAACTTGGCTGCCATGCGACGATAGCGTCAACGTCGTCAGACGCCAATACTTGTGGTGTTTCGTTAGTAGGGACATTGACGAGGGTTACATCTGCTTCTGATAAGCCCACTTTTTCCAGTGCATTCAATAATAATAGATGGCCCACAAAGCCGACTTCAACGCCAATTCTTTTGCCTTTTAGCTGTTCTACGGAGTTGATGCCAGGCTTGGCGACTATCATATCGTTACCGTTACTGTAGTCGGTCACCAGAATCATGACCCCTCTGGCCCCCGTTGCGCCGGTAACCAACGTATCACCATTGGTCATGCCTACCGCATCAAGTTTACCTGCCGCAAATGCATCCATTGACGCAACATAATCAAACCATTCAAATTGTACGTCCACACCGGCTTCCTTGAACCATTCCTTCTCAATCGCTACTTCCCACGCGACGAAACCGGGCCAGTCTGAATATCCGATAATCAGCGGCTCCTCAGCGTGTGCAAACACACTACTGATGCTCAGAAGTGCAGTGATGAATGTGGTGCGAATAATACTTTTAGTGCGTTTCATGAATGAACCTATCAAGTAAATAATGGGGGCGCCCGGGTGAGACTTTTCATATTGCAAGATCGGTGCCAAATGATGACAAACTTTTGTATTTCTCCGGCATGCTAATCTCACTGCGTGCCAGGCGTTGTTTGAGATACGTGAAGGTCTGCAAGGTCTGTGCAAGTAAATGATCGCCGCAAATAATGGGCTCACTGACTGCCGGCTTGCCCTCTATTTTCAAGTTAGCGATGGGCTCAACGATTGGCTTAACGACGGTGTCGTAATCCATGCTTGAAAAAAATGGGAAGGCATAGCGTTCCTGCTTTACCTGCTGCATTCGATGAGAGGTCGCAACATACTGACGACCACTAAAGACCTCCATCATATCGCCTATGTTTATCACCAACCCGGCCTCGCGCGGTCCAGCGATCTGGCGGCCTGTTTGCGTCATAGAGGTCTTGCGAGAATAGCAGCGAAATATCAACTACGGGCAGGCGGCTGAATGCTGAATGACGGGTGTTGCTGGCTTGGATGGCCGTGGGCTCATCATAAACGAATTTGGCTTTCAATCCGGAGTACAAAGAAGGTGCCAGCAAGTATCGAGCCAAGACTTCATGATCGGCTTAATATATGGAGGAAGCGGGTGAGTCAGCCAAGAGACTCGCGCCGAGGTCATCACGCTGTTGCTCTGGGTGAGTCTGCACACCGGTATTTTTTCATGGTGTGCACCGTCTTGGCCCACGTCATGACCCGCCGTGCCAGCCTGTGGTGCAACTACTGTGGAACGGGATAAGGTCTCCACAAATAGGGAATCTAGCACGCCCAGGCCGCTGTGAACTCCCGCCTCAGTAACATCTGGCGACCGTGAGCGTACCCAATTGCTGAAGACCTGCTCAGGGCTAAAGTTGGTGAAAGCTAAGAAAAGCAAGCCGATGAACCTTAGCCTGCAAGTCAGTCAGAATACACGGTGTTGCCAGAAGACCTTGCTTGGCGGTGGAAAGAATTCGAACTTGCCGATAAAAAGCGCCGTTATCGCCGATGCGATGATGATCGAAATAGAGAATATGGAAATGACAAAGACTACCTGAGACACAGTGCTTTTCGTGGACATCTTCTTTCGGTGCCCTCCGCTATTAAGGTAGGACTATTACAGCAGGACCGGCAGAATGGCCTAGCGAGATGTGCGAGCTTGTGTAATATACAGAATCAACTCTTTGATACGCCTGAAACTGGAAATTTATGGAATCACTCGGAGCCGACAAAGGATGGGTTCACCCGCGAAATGTCGTGAAGGCATTCGCGGTTCTGGGTGTGCTCTCGAAGGATCCGAATCGCACTGATCTGGTCGGTGAGTTTATCGGGCTGCTGACCGGGCCATCGGCCGATCGCTTGTTCCGCAAGGTCTGGCGCGATCCAATGGGCCGTTCCATTCTGCAGGAAGGGCGCGACCTTCGGGTGGTCCTTGCCGACCGCGCCTATCTGGCCTCCCTGCCGGCAGACTCTTTAGGGCGGGCCTACTTCGACTGGACTAGCGCCTATGACTTCACGGCCGACGGGTTGGCGCAGCAGATCAGTAAGCAGGTCCCGCGTGAGCTCAAAGATCCTCGATCGAACATGAGTGCACGAGTAGTCGATACGCATGACCTCTGGCATGTGCTGAATGGCTGGGACTCCGACATCTATGGAGAAATGCATCTGCTGGGCTACAGCTACGCGCAACTCGGTGGCTGGGCCTGGCTCATCCTCGCCCTGATCGCCAATTCGATTCTAGCGACGCTGGGCCGTTTTGAGGGCTTCGGTTATCTTCGCAACTCGATTCGTCGCGGCCGCAAAGCGACATTGTTGGTTGCTGTCGACTGGGAAGCGATGCTGCCCTTACCGTTGGAAGACGTGCGGCGTCAGTTGTCGATTGCGGCCCCCGAAACCTATGTACGGCTGCATAATGAAGAGGTCGAGGTCATACGCAAGCGCAGTCCTATCCACCGCCGGTTGATGCACTCGAAGCGGTCACCGCGCGCCTGACGGCGGCAGATCGCGCATCAGTGCTGCACACAGTGACTATCAAGCAGAGTAAGCCGCTAGACGCTGCGCACTGGCATACTGTATTTTACAATTTATTCTCTTTGAGCTGCGGGAGTGAGTAGACTTGACATTGTTTCACTTAAGGGAAAATGACGCATGGAAGTGATTATTGATTGGTTGCCGCGCGTTGCGGCTATTTTGACCGTTATATTTGGACTCGTTGGGTTTTTCAAGCCACGCCTGATTACAGATGGTCAGCAGATAGAATTGGGCAGCCCCATGGCCTTCTCAGAGGTCAGGGTTGTATTTGGCGGCCTGCACCTAGGCGGCGGCATTATGGCACTCGCGCTTAATGAACCCTTGATATACATGACATTGGGTGTCGCTTGGGCCTTTGGGCTGTTGGCGCGTTTTTATTCAATGGCGGCCGACAAAGCAACATTGCAACAGTCCCTCCCCGGCATTGTTGTCGACTCGGTCATGGCGTCACTGTTTCTCAGTGGGGTGATTTTCTAGCCCTATTGAAACGGATTAACAATAGGGCGCTCACCTAGAAGGCTACCGATAGGCCGATATAGGCAGTGCGAGGCCTGTTCGGCCTGGCACCCGCAGGGCTGCGCGAGACAATATTCTGCTCGTCCAGTATGTTATCAACCTTTACATACACCTGCGCCGTGTCCGTGACCTGATAGTGCGTGACGAAATCTACGATCCAGTAACTGTCAGTTTCATAGAAGGCGTTGTCCAGTTCACTGCGCTCGCACTCAAAATCGATACACATATCATCAGAGTAATTGGCAGAGAGGTAGGCGTCCCAGCCCTCAGGTCCAATAACGCCGACTTGGGCAAAGAAGTGATTCCTGGGCACGTAGGGATAACGGTCACCCTCCAGAAAAGCACCGTCATCACTGTCCTTGGAAATTTTTGCATCGGTGTAGGTATAGGACAGTATCACTGGCCACTGCAAGGAATCGGTCTGTCCCTGCCAATTCAGTGACGTCTCAACGCCGCTGATTTCAGCCTCCCCGAGCTGCTCTGTACCTGAGTCGATACCGCCGGAGCAGGGGTTGGCAACAGAGCAGTTGCGAATGGAATTGGTGTAATCGCTGTAGAAACCAATAACATCAGCGCTCAGTGCGTCCTGTGTAAAGCGAAAGCCCGCCTCGTAGTTGGTGGCCTCTTCTGCGTCCGTATTTTCTTTGGCACCGGCGCCAGCCGGAGACATCCCCTGGTGGGCCCCTGTCAGAAATTGCCAGTTGTCGGTGGCTGACCAGGTCACGCCGATACCGGGTAGCCATTGTCTGGTCTCGTTCTTGCGATTACCGATCAGCACGCTGCGGCTTTCGGCAAACTCCTCGCGCTCGGTCTCAATATCCTCATATCGCAGCGCAAGTGTCAGATCGATATCATCTCGCATTGCAATCGTGTCTAGCAGCCAGGCCGAATAGGCTTCCCCATACTCTTCTCTATTGTTGCTGCCAGAGGGCGTAGAGGTGCTTTGATACACCAGACTGCCGTTGACCTGATCAAAGGTTTCCACTGGCTGGAACCTGTCCATGTGGTCGCGGTGATACCGTGCCCCGGCGATCAGTTGATGGCTCAGCTGCAAGGACTCGAAGTCCCAGCTCAACTCGCCCTGCAGCCCCCTCGCTTTGTACTTACGGTTATTGTGTTTGATCTGGATATTGTTGACATCGGCATCGCCGTGCAGATAGTCGATCACATCGGTATTCCCGGCGTTGGCATCGGCGATAACATTGGTAAGGCTTTCACCATCAATTTTGTCGACTTTAAACCAGTCGCGCTGGTATTCGTTGTAGTAACCCACCACATTCAGCGTCAGATCCTCGCGGGGTTGCACTACATAAGAGAGGTTCACGCCGTCGTGCTTGGCGTCCATGTTGTCTTCGTCGGTCAAGCCATAGCGCCGATTGGGATCTGCGTCGAAATCGGCATCGGATAGACCGAGATAGCTCACGTCGGAATTTTCAGACGAATGCTGCAGTTTCAGCTCTACACTCTGGTAGATCGAATCCCCTTCAGTCGTATTCCAGCGAAACTTGCCCAAGTAGTCTTCCAGTTTGAAGCCTGTGTCATTATTAGACCGATCAATATCCTGAAAACCATCACCGCGATGCTGACTGGTTTCAAGCAGCCAACCGTACTGATCACCAGAACCGCCGTAGTTAGTAAGCAGACGATTTTCATTATTTTCCCCGACTTCGGCCGTGAGGATGCCCTCGTTTTCGTCCGGAATAGGGGTGGAAATCAGGTTGATAGCGCCGCCTACGTTGTAGGGGCCGTATCGAAGCAGGGGCGTACCTTTCAGTACTTCAACGGCGGACATGCGGCCTGCGGTTGGGAAGTAGTAGGCTTCAGGGTTGGAGTAGGGCGCGGGTGCAATCAATACGCCGTCTTCCATGAGGGTTATCTTGCCGCTGCGCTCGGTTCCAGTGCCGCGAATACCGATGTTTGGGCGCAGACCAAAGCCATCTTCAATGCGCAGGTAGACGCCCGGCACCTGGGCCAGAATCTGGTTGATATCGGTGTGCCTGAAAATCTTCAGTTGTGCAGCGTCCACCACATACGCCGACCCGGCTAGCTGCCGAGCGTCCTCACGCGTACCAATAATGTTGACTACTTCCAGGCGATTCTCCGAACGGCTGGCAACAACATCCTCAGCAGCCGGCGCCGCCAGTGAGGGGGAAGCTATAGCCGCACCCACGACAGCGATTAATATAAGACTGGGTTGTAGTTTGTTCATTTGCATACTCCGGTTTGGCATTTGTAAAGCCACTGGTTTATTAAAGATCATTGAGGAACGTGAGTAACTGATCCCGCTCCTGTGCTGTCATTTGCAATACGTCCTGCCTCGATTGTTCTGCTTCGCCACCGTGCCAAAGCACGGCCTCAAGAATGGTTCGCGCGCGTCCGTCATGGAGAAAGGTCGCCGTCGGGTCAACCGTCTTCGCCAGACCAATGCCCCACAGTGGTGGGGTGCGCCACTCACGCGCTGTCGCTAGAAATTCAACCAGGGCAGAGTCATCAGCCGGCTGATTGTCGATGTTGAAATCAGCAAGCTCTGCACCCATGTCGTGCAGCAGTAGATCGGTGTAGGGGAAAATCACCTGTTCGCTCAGCTCGGGTTGCTCTGTGCTTGCACTGGTAACATAACTCGCCACATGGCAGCTGCCGCAGCCAGCCTCTGTAAAAAGAGACTTGCCTGCCTGTACTTCGGCGTTATTGACATCGCGGCGCGCCGGAACGCCCAGGTGTGACGAGTAAAAAGCGACTGCGTCGAGAATGGGGTCTGCGACTTCATAGTCATAATCAGAGACGCTGTCGCCGTTGCCATTGGGTGCCGCCAAACAATCAGCCTGGTGTGGCATGCAGTTGTTCATCAGCTGCAGTCGGCTGGTAAGACCCATATCGTTCGCGAAAGCACCAGCAGATTGTTCTAGCACGCTGGACTGGCCAGCTCGCCAGCCGAATCGACCCAATGTTACCGCCTGGTCCTCAAGGCTCCAGACATAGTTGGCTCGCCCTGAGATGCCATCGCCGTTGGAGTCGCCGGGGTCTTCACCCGCAAGAATATCGGCCTCCGGGATGAGCGCCAGCAGTCCCATGCCGATCATTGGTGGGGCAACTCGAGCGGAGAACACGGTGTCATCATCAAAATCGAACCCTGAATCGGCATAGTTGCTGGTGAGTTGCCATAATGGCTTGCGTAATACAGCTCTTGTGCCGTCCGAAAAGTTGACTGCTACAGTGGTATAGCCCACAGACAGCTCAACTTCTTTCATGATGTCGGGGATTGCATCGTGCTGTAATTGACCACCGACACTGCTATCGGGAATTTTTCCAAGCAGAGACTGTTCTATTAGCGCGCGGTCAGCGCTAGAGATATTGGCGCGAGCAGCTTTGAGCAAAATGCTGGAAAAGTCGGTGCCGTTTTCTGTGAGAGACACATTGGGTGCGTGACCGCGACCATCACGGATATGGCAGTCCTGGCAGGCGTTGTTGTTTAGTAGCGCACCGACGCCATCGCGTGATGACGTGCTTGCGCTTCCGGCAACCCATGGATTTTCAAAGAAATCGTTGCCCAGATTGAATTGCTTGATTCGATCGATGTCGGTCATGTTGGCCGAACGTGACGAGAAAGCATCTGCGCTGGTGTCAAATACGGTTGCGTTGCCGCCGCTCAGCTGCTGCGTGTCCTTGGGGGCTGCTGGGACAGGTTGTGGCTGGGTATCGTCCAACGAAACAACCTCTTCGCCCGGGCCGCTTCCACCACCGCCTCCGCAGGCGGTGAGTGTCACGGACGTTGCCAGAAAAATCGGCAAGAATAAGGGTCGAAAAGCCATAGTATGTCACCAAAAAGTGAACCGTTAGTCGGTCCGAATGAGAGTCATGCATCCTTTCTAACGATGCCGTTAGTTGGAATCGCCGCCACCACCCGTGCCAATTTCCACCAGTGACAGCAATTCCTGTATTGCATGCAGGTTGGAATCCAGCGCTAGCAGTTCATCAACCGCGGCTTCGGCAATCTCCCGCTCAGTTGCGCCTTGCGCCTGACCGATAATCTGGTCAAAACGTATGGGGTTGAGTGGGCGTTCTCCCGCGTCGAGAATTTGCTGCATCTTGCTTTCAATGCTGTTCAGCGCAGCTGCCATATTGTCAAATGTGGCGCGGTCCTTATCGGCCACCATGTCAGCGAGACTTTCGCCTTCGATGTCGCCGTAGGTGCCGTAAAACGCGTTTTGCACGCCACGGAAGTTGTTATAGATCGCTATGTGACTGAGGTCGCTAAAGCAGTCGTGCTCTTCTTCGGGGTCGCCAAGCACCAGCCCGGAACTCATGCGGGCCGATGCCAGCTCGTCGGTTGCCATTGCCCGCATGGAGCCCAGAATGTAATCGAGGCCCTGGGCGCTATTGATGAAATTGTAGGCCAGCGTGCCTTGCGTGATTTCGGCGTCTTCGCTCCACTCATCCGCCATCGCTGTCAGGTCTGCCACCAGCAGGTCGGCAGCCGTTTTCAGATAGAGGGCACGACGTGCGCAGTGTGCGTCCGCGCAAGAACCATCGTTGGCATAATCGCTGGCTGGACGCTCTCCCGCGCCGGGGCCGGTGCCATTAGTATCAGCACCCCAGAGCATAAACTCGATAGCGTGCACGCCGGTGGTAACGTTGGCCTCATTTTCGTCGGCACCGTTTTGGGATACCAGAAGTGCAATATTAATGTCTTCTTCGCCGGCAATGATGGAGTCGATGTAGCTTTCGTCGAGGGGCCAGGCGTTCACTTGTCCTTCCCACTCATCGACGCTGGCGGGGCCGCCATCAAAGTCGAGGTTATTAGCGAGCGTGATCGCCGTGTCCCAGCGCATAATTTCAGATTGTTGATAGGGTATCCGCGCTGCTTTGTAGGCTGCCTGGGCCAATTGCAGATTCGCGTCAGTGGGGTTGTCAATGAAGACGATTGCCTGTTCACGAAGTGCCAGCGCGGTGCTCAACGAGTCGCCGTAGGCCGCTCGGGCCATGTTGACGTAGTTGTCTTTAACGCCGGCTTCAGACACTGTCTCAGGCACATATCGACTGCTGGTTCCGCTGTCACTGCTGCCGCCGCTGCCGCAGGCCGCGAGCAGAAAACAGGTGGGCAGCAGCGCAGCTGCAATAACTTTGATATTAATCAACATGATGGTGTGCCTCGATTAAGATTATTTGCGAATGATAATGATTCTCAATAATATTATCAATTACATTCTGAGAAAGTTTCTGGCACTATTACAGCCCTTCTGTTCAAACGCGCTTACTCGACGTGCCCGATCAACTCTCATCGCTGTTAAATCTATTGTGGGAACCGCTGACGTTCTTCAGCAACGAGGGGATGCGCATTTACTGGCCCTATCTCCTAAGCGGCTTCGCCATCGCGTTGCCCGTTAGCTATCTGCGGTCAGGCAATGTGAAAAGGGCGGTAAGCGAAGGGCTGGGGTTGAAGCACTGGTGGAGCGCTTCAACATTGGTCGATCTGCAATGGGTTGTGCTGAATCACGTGCTAAGGGTGCTTGTGATAGTGCCATTGATTGGCGGCCAGCTGGGTCTAGCCATGTTGATCAACCGTTGGCTCTATGCGCATTTCGGTGCAGGTAATTACTGCGCCTGGGGCGTCCTTGAAACCTCTGCTCTCCTTACCTTCACCATATTCTTGCTCGACGACTTCACTCGATTTTGCGTTCATTACCTCTACCATAAGGTGCCCTTGCTCTGGCGTTTCCACGCCATTCACCATAGCGCCGCAACATTGACACCGCTGACGCTCTACCGGATCCACTTTGCCGAGATGTTCGTTAATAGCTGTCGTAGCCTGTTAGTTATTGGCAGTGTCAGTGGCGTGTTCATTTACGTATTTGACGGGAGTATTTCACTGGTGCAAGTGATGGGCGTTAGCGTGCTCACAATGCTCTTTAATTTCGCGGGCGCCAATCTGCGGCACAGCCACGTGTGGATTGGTTTTGGACCAGTAGAGCGCTGGCTAATCAGTCCCGCGCAGCACCAGATTCACCACAGCATAAAGCCCGGACATCTGGACTCCAATTTTGGCGCCACACTCGCCATTTGGGACCGCTGGCTAGGCACCTGGATCCGCAGTAAGGGAGAAAGTGTTGAGAACATTGGATTGTCCGGCCCGCCACGGAAGCAGAGTTTCTTTCGCGATCTAACGGGTATCTAGAAAATGTCGATCGGTCCTCCACCAAAGCCCTAGCGGCCTCAGCCAGTTCCATGTTGCTGAATGTACATATTGATCAACTGGCTGCGGCGCAAGAGCTGAGGCCGTTTGCTACCAGGAACATGCTCCGACTCACCAACTCAATAGGCAGTTGCGCCCGATGCGTCTATAATCCTGCGGTGATTTCCTTAGGCCCCAAAATACGCACCTTATTCTTATCGCTTGCCGCGATCGCGATGCTGGTCAGGGTTTCGATACCAACCGGATTCATGCCCGCGAGCGTGGATGATGGATGGTACCTGCAGGTTTGTCCGGATGGTATGCCCGCGCACGTCATGGTCGCACTTTTTGGTGAACATCATGCGCATCATGGAGGCAGTGCCGACAGTACTTTTTTTGAGTGTGATTATGACAGCGGTGCTAGTGGCGCAGTTTTAATCGACAGTAGCATGCATGCTGCGTCTGAATTCGACACCAGCAACGCACGCTATGCGGCCGTTACAACTCTTACCTCCAGCAAGCGATTACTCGGCTTTCGTTCGCGCGCTCCCCCTCTTTTCTTACGTTGCAGTTAAAACTCAACTACAAACGTAAGAACGAGAGTATATGTATGAAAAATTTTATTACCGCGCTAGCGGTGATGTTCGTCGCGTGCGCGACGGCTATTGCCGACACACGCCCCGACGCTCATGCACCCATAAATGTGATGGGTGATCACATCCATGAACAGGGAGAGTTTATGTTCTCTTACCGCTTCATGCACATGTCAATGAAGGGCAACCAAGACGGAACCTCAGGCATTTCATCGGATGAGATCGCCGCGACCGTTCCCAATGTCTTCGGTATGCCACCGACACTGCGCGTCGTGCCCACGCAAATGACCATGGACATGCATATGTTGGGCATGATGTACGCCCCCACTGATCGCATCACGCTGATGGGCATGGTGAACTATCAGAAAAATGATATGACCCATATTACTTACGCGGGCCCCATGGGCACGAATCGGTTGGGCGAGTTCAAGACCAGCACCAGTGGTTTTGGGGATTCGGTTTTCTCCGGACTATTTGGTCTATCAGATCCTGGCGCCACGCATCGGTTTCACGCCATGTTTGGTGCATCACTGCCTACCGGCAGTATTGATGAAGAGGCTCGAATCCTCACTCCGATGAATACCCAACCCACTGTGCGCGTACCCTATCCCATGCAGTTGGGAAGCGGTACCTACGACCTGATAACGGGCCTTACCTACGCATCAAATGCTGATGTATGGGGATGGGGTTCGCAGCTTGGCGCCGTTACCCGATTGGGCGACAACGACGAGGGATACACCTTGGGAAATGAATATCATTATCAAGGCTGGCTGAGTTACATGCTCAATTCCTCGCTGAGTGTGTCGGGCAGTGTCGGCTACTTCGATGAAGGGAATATCGATGGTATGGATCCTCAAATTTCAGGCCCGGTGCAAACGGCCGACCCCAGCCGACAGGGCGGTCGGCGAGCGGAATTCGGACTGGGTATGAACTACCTGTTTCCCGCAAAAGGACACCGGCTGGCCCTGGAAGCCACAGTGCCAGTCTGGCAGGATCTGAACGGTCCGCAGCTTGAGACGGATTGGAGTGTCACGTTTGGCTGGCAGTATTCGCCGTGACAGATATTTGAGGGGTTCTTGAAGTGCCGCATACAACGCGGTAACGTCAGCGCAACCCCGTTGGCTTCCAATGGATGGTAGGTCTTCCAAAGCCGGAGGTAAGCCAATGAATATTGCGCTCAAACAACAACTACCCCTCAAGCCCCGTGTTCTGCCTGGTTGTGAGCTAGGCGGTTACGAGACGCTGTTCGACGAGTCTTCCTATTGGATAGACTCTCGCAAGGTGGTCGGAGAAATACCGGAGGGACTGGAAGGAACATTGTTTCTCAACTGCCCGGGACGCAACAAAATTGGCGATCAGCAGTTTGGCCACTGGTTTGATGGCGACGGCATGATCAGTGCGGTGA
>JBDNIE010000305.1:0-5964 GCA_041688425.1 Halioglobus sp.
AAATTGGGGTCTACAGTCCCATATCAAACCAGATGCTTTTCGGTTCTATTTTTTGTGCTTTTTATAACCAGAAAGCGTTCCCGCAGAAACGTCGTACATCCTATTTATGCAATCAGGAGCCATCATCCAGCGCATAATGAGGCATCGCTATCAGCATCAAATGGTGTACGATTAGGTGCTCTTATTACAGCGTTGGAGTAAAAATCATGAGAACCACCGTAAATATAGACGACCAGTTGATAGCCGAGGCCCAGCGGATTACGGGTGTCAGTGAGAAAGCTGCCTTGGTGCGCGAAGGTCTGAAGGCTCTTATCGAGCGTGAGAGCGCGCGTCGGCTGTCGAAGTTAGGTGCAACAGATCCGACACTGAAACCCGTCTCCCGCAGACGCACAGAACAGAGATGATCCTGGTAGATACATCGGTCTGGATTGACCATCTGCGTTCTGGCGATAAGAGGCTGGCGCGCCTGCTGGCGAGTACTCAAGTACTGATCCACCCCTACGTAGTTGGTGAATTGGCCTGTGGGAATTTGAGAAATCGAACGGAGGTGCTATCGCTGCTGGCGGATTTACCCAAAGCGGTGACCGCGACGGACGAGGAGGTTCTGTTCTTTATTGAGCAGCACCAATTGATGGGGCGGGGCGTAGGCTATTTAGACGCGCATTTGCTTTCTTCGACTTTTCTTGGCAGCCCGGCAAAAATCTGGACGCGGGATAAGCGGTTGGCGGCGCTTGCCGTCGAGCTCGATAAAGCCTATCAGTGGTGAGGTGTAGGCGTGTAATGAATACGCCACCAAGTGCATACTGGTACTTGACTGAGTGTTTCTCGGCACGGGCTGCTCACACCATGGTTATCACAGAACAACTAGAGTTGTGGCCGAGGACCTCAGTTTTGCAAGACAGTTTGAGCGGCTAAGCGATCACCGCTGGCCCTTGCGCCAATCATAAGGTGGGATCGCGTCGGGCTCAGACCAGAGGCCGAAACTTCCTGCTCGCGCAGTATCCTCGGCCAATTCATAACTTGTGCGATCCTCCGGCGGCTGTGACTCCGCATAGTAGCGATACCACCACGCCATGCCTGCATTTAACTGTGCGAGATTCACATCCACACCATTCAATATGACTTTGCCCAGCACACGGCCATAGCGGTCACGACGATCTGATAGAACCTGCACTTGTTTGCCTGCCAGAAGGGATGACAGGTGATCACGAGATACCGTGCCGAAGGGCTGCCCCCTTTCGGGTGCATCAATACCTGTGAGTCGAATCTTGTGCTGTGTGTTCGTCGAATCGAGCACGGTGATGGTATCGCCATCGGCCACGCGTACAACTTCACCAGTAATGTCTGCGTATCCTGGGAACGCCAAAAGAGCGGGCCACATTCCTACGGCCAGAAACAGTAATGGCTTCAGGTAGTGGCTCGGTGCCAATAGTTGTTTCATAGGTTTTTTGTTCTCATTAGTCGCGGCTAGCAGCCAGTGCCTTGGTCAGGCGTTGCCAAATTTTAGCAAAGAAGCTCTGCCGCGTCCCAACTCCGATGGTTTCAGAAGTTACAGTTTGCTGATAGCTTTTGACGCGTGGGGATATGCCGATGCAGAGTGGGTGTTGATTTGCAGAGTGTTTCGGATCGGTCTCCAGAAAATATTGTCAGCACCCCAGACGAAAAAAAAGGGCCACATTGTGGCCCCTCGATAAACCCCTAATTGTTGGCGCTTATCGTCGTCGATGGCTGTGTTTAGATTTACGCAGCGATCTTCGTCCTTACTGAACCTTTCATATCCGCGAAACGCTCACGCGCTTCCTCCAGTTTTGCTTCCAGAGCTTTACGATCTGTGAGCTTGGAGAGGTCGATATCTTCAAAAGCACTTTTGGCACTGGACTCCACTTTCTCGCCGCGCTTTACTAGCTCGGCGTACATAACAAGCGTTGTCTTACGACGCGCTGCAAGCTCATCCTGCAATGTGCCAAACGTCTCTTGTGCTTGTTCGAACGCTTTGGCGTAGAAACCAAGCGTAGCCAGTACTGCGTTGTGGGCGACATCCTGTGCGCGGCCAGCGAACTTCTCGGTGGCTTTTTCAGGAGAGTCAATTTGCTTCTCTGCTTTGCGCGCTGTTCTGCGTACTTTGCGCTCTACCGCAACAGCTTTGTTCTCTATTGACCGCACGTTTGAACGTACGATGGACTTCGGCTTTTTCTTTGCAGCAGTTTTGCGCTGGGCAGGTGCCTTACGTGTTGTGGTTTTGCCTTTTGGGGCAGCTTTGGTCTTTGTTGCTTTCGTTTGTTCGGCCATGATCCAGCTCCTGTTCAAAAAGGTTTGTAGATGGGGATTCCATCCATTGAGAGCAAGGCTAGGGAGAAAAATTAGAATAAACATACTAATTGGCCGGGTACTTTTCCCACATCGGCGTCCTTATGTGGCTTCCCGGCATTATTGGCTCCGGTGAAATAGCCTGCTATATACGATTGCCATTGTCGTCTGAGTAACAGAAATGCGTCCCGGTTATAATCAATCCTTGCAACAAAATTAGCCTCCGACAAACCCGAGGCGATTCATTCATGAGTACCCCGGAAAGATAAGGCAAAATTAAAACCGAACTCCGAATTCCGAACTCCGAACCAGGGCCGAGCCGAGCTTCGAAAGTTTGTCGTCCTTTAGAAAGAATTCAAAAAGTTCACGGCAGGATAAGTGGATTGATTTTTTGCAAAGGGGGACACGGGGGGATACTGCTTGTACACATTATGAATTCGTCACCCACAGGATGTGCAGGTGGATATTTAGGTGCAGACGCAATACTCTCGAGGCTGCTGCAGTGATTGACGGAAACCTATAGTCTAAAGGGTCTTGTATTTAAGGGGGCTGGCATAGTTTGCCAGGCACACGCACACGCTGATGGAGCTTCCCACATGATTTTTCACCCTAAGAACGACACTTTCGAGCACCTCGACGAGCAGTCTCGTGAGATCATGCTAAAAACCGTGGCCTTTTTTGAGAATAAGGGCAAAAAAAGGCTCAAACACGACGATCACGAGCGTGTCTGGTATGCGGATTTTCTGGAGTTCGTGAAGCAGGAGCAAGTGTTTGCGACTCTGCTCACCCCTGCAGCTTACGGCGTAGGCAACAAGCGCTGGGACACCTTCAGGAATTGTGCTTTCAATGAGATTCTCGGTTTTTACGGATTGCAGTACTGGTATACCTGGCAGGTCACCATTCTCGGCCTGGGTCCGATCTGGATGGGAGACAATGAGGACGTTAAGGTGAAAACCGCCGGACTACTGGAACAGGGCGCTATTTTTGCCTTTGGTCTTAGCGAGCAGACTCACGGCGCCGACCTGTACTCCTCAGAGATGGCGATTACCCCACTGGCTGATGGCCAATACCGCGCAAATGGCCGCAAATACTATATCGGCAACGCGAACAAGGCCGCGCTGGTTTCAACCTTTGGCAAAAACGCGCAAACCGATGAATTTGTTTTTTTTGTGGCCCAGAGCGACCACAAAAATTATGAATGCGTAAAGAATGTCGTTAACTCTCAGAACTTTGTTGCAGAATATGCGCTTCACGAGTACCCGCTTAGCGATGCCGATATACTCAGCACCGGTCAGGCTGCCTGGGACTGCTCGCTCAATACCATCAACGTGGGCAAATACAATCTCGGCTGGGCATCCATTGGCATTTGCACCCATGCGTTTTACGAAGCCATTACGCATGCGAGCAATCGCACGCTATTCGATCATAGCGTCACCGATTTTACCCACATCCGCCAGTTTTTCGTAGACGCATGGACCCGGCTGGTGGCCATGAGGATGTTTGCGCTTAGAGCTTCTGATTACATGCGTATGGCTTCCCCTGAGGATCGGCGCTACTTGCTGTATAACCCCATGGTGAAAATGAAGGTGACAACCCAGGGTGAGGAGGTTATCAACCTGTTGTGGGACGTTATAGCGGCCAAGGGTTTCGAAAAGGACACATACTTTGAAATGGCCGCGCGGGATATCCGTGCACTGCCCAAGCTGGAGGGCACGGTGCATGTCAACATGGCCCTGATCATAAAATTCATGCCCAACTACTTTTTCAATCCGGCATCATTCCCTGACATTCCGAAAATGGACGAGCCGCGCAATGATGATTTTCTATTTGACCAGGGGGCGACCCGGGGGCTTGGCAAGATCCAGTTCCATGATATCGACCTGGCCTACAACAGCCTGGACTTACCAAATATTGAAGTCTTCAAGGAGCAGATAGGCGTTCTCAAGGAGTTGCTGGCCACGGCTGCGCCGAGCAAAGAGCAGGCAGACGATATCGACTTTCTGCTCAATCTTGGCGAACTGTTCACCCTGGTGGCTTATGGCCAGCTCCTCATTGAAAAAGCAAAAATCGATGCAATGGAAGATGATATCGTGGACCAGATGTTCGACTTCATGATCAGGGATTTTTCCAAGTTTGCCCTGCAGATGTATTCGAAAACCGAGGCTACTGACAAGCAGATGGCATTGTGCCTCAGCATGATCAGGAAGCCGGTGAAAGATCCCGAGCGCTTCAACCGGATATGGAAAAAGCATGTTGCCGTGCTGGATGGCGCGTACGATATGAACCCCTGATATCGCAGTAACCGGGGACAGACCACGGTTTCAGTAGAGTAGTTAATACTGATCGCATTTGATTTGGGGCCATTCTCGAGTAACAGACTGCAATTAATCTGCGGACTGGAGCTGCTTGCAGACTTCAGATTCTGGTAAGGATGTCACTATGCCTCGAAGAGACCATCGACAAGTTGTCGGGCCAAAATGGTTTGCTAACGGCCTCGTCTACTCCGGAAAAACGATCGCTAGTTTTAAGCGGCTAAGATTATCTGCTTTCACAAGGTCTAGTTCAGCCGCGCGAATACGCCCCGCATCAGATTGAACTGATTGAACTTTCGGCATCAACTGCAGGCCGATTTTTAGCAAATATTTAGCCGAGCAAGAGTCTAAATAATGGTCCACGTTTTGAGGTCAGATTTACGTCTGATATGTTTATCACCTTTAATTTAATTTGGGGCAAGGTACTGGCTTCATCAAGTCTGGTTGTGCTTGAGTCCCAATATACATGCCAATAATATTAACAGGCGTGTTGCCAACAGATTCACCAGCATGACACCAATTGAGCGCTTCAATAAAGCCTGAACCGGCTTTAAAGGACTTCTTGCCCTTACTGCCGTAGTCCACTTCAAGCTCGCCAGACAGAATAAATGCATACAACGGGACTTTGTGTGAATGAATGTCGGTTGTCTGTCCTGGCTCAATGACGATAGTTTCTGTTATGAGCAATTGATTGCCAATAGGCAACTGATAGTCTTGACCGAGAATCGTAGTCTTACCAGCAGCAAAAAAATTAATCGGCGCAGCGCTGACGCCTTCATAAGAGGTTGGTGCGCTTTGTTGAGCTAGGCAAGCACTGCTGATTAAACTCATCAAAATTAAGCAGTAAATTCTCAAATCATTCTCCTAAGCAATTTATGAACAGTAACTTCAGCGCTTCTGTACTAATAAAGCAATGGCCACCAGCCCCCTGTGTCAGGCTAGTTGTCGCCTCTAATTTTCAGTTAGAGGAAGTAAAAAATGAGAGCTAAATTCACTCAATCGTTCAAAATACAAGCAGTAGAGAAGGCGCTAAGTCGCAGTAATACAACCAGTCTAAAAGAAGTCGCAGATTCCTTGGGTGTTGGTCACTCCACTCTGAACAATTGGATCGTCAAATCCAGGAATCAAGCGTTCGAATCCATTTCAAATGAAGGTGCAGTAAGCGTGGACGGTATGGGAAGAGAAAAAAGACCTCAAGATTGGAGTGATTAAGCAACATCCTTTCTGTAAATTCGGTTATCCCTTAATTGCCAGTTCTTCGTCAAAGGTGACATAGCGCTTGTCTGCCGTCTGCCAGTCTTCCGCAATTTCCATTAACACCGCCGATACCAGTCGCAGGCACGAG
>JBDNIE010000306.1:0-3035 GCA_041688425.1 Halioglobus sp.
AGTTTTTGCTGGGTAATGCCCTCGCCGAACAGCCTTGGCGCGCGATAGTTATCTGCAACACGGCGCTTATCAGTAAGGTCTTTTTCTAGTGATGTCAGCAGAGTAAATACCCGATTGCGCCCGAACTCTCCCCGATACGTAATCGTTGCCAGGGTATTTAGCGCTGGACGACGCGACATGGCAAACAAGCGCCCTATTCCTTCAAGCTCAAGGTTGCGGTCAGCATGAGCCGATACCGGTTCACCGTAATAGGTATCAAGGCCTTCCATGCGCGCAGCCTGTAACTCGGACCACGTGGTGTCTGTCAACTTGACACGAAACCCACGCTGCAACAGCGCTTTGCCGATAGTTCTTGCAACCTTGTTGGCACCCACGATCAAGATGCCCTTCGGCTCTGCCTCCGTCAAACCCAGTAGGCGAGCCACAGACCGGGCCGTGAAGCTTTGGACCACCACCGTTACGATGATAACGAGAAAGGTATAAGACACCCGTTGCCCAGCCTCGGGATAACCCGATTCCTGCAGACGCAGCGCAAATAACGACGAAACCGCAGCGGCAACAATACAACCATCAATACAATCACACCATTCCAGCCAGTAGCGAGAATATCGGCCACGTTAATCCGCGCACCCAGCACGATGAACAGCATCGAAATAATCAATATCGACAGGCTCTCTTTGAAACTCAACACCTCCGACATATCGACACCACGCGTATTGGCCAGCCAGACCCCCATGATGGTCACTGCCAGAAGCCCTGACTCATGCGCCAGGTAATTGCTCAACGCAAAGACCATGACCACCCAGGCCAGGGCCACCACGTTAGCCAGAAATTCAGGTATCCAGTGTCTGCGAATCGCAGCGGCCAATATCAGCGCGCCAAAAGCCCCCAGTTAAGCAGAGCACCCCAACTAACGAGGTTGCTGACAGCCGCTCCACGGCCACGCAAATCTGCAAACTTTAACGTCAAGCCTCCTTCGAAAAGGACCAACGCAACACCCAGCGAGACCACCGGGAACAGAAGGTTGCCGAACATTTCATCCGGCCGCAACAGACCCGTCAGAGGGCCGGCCACTATGCCAATTACCAGAAGAGCAAGAATCGCCGGCAGCTTGAGACGCCACGACAGCCACTGGGCGGCTATGCCCAGTACGATGACTGCAGCAATGACATACAACATATTGTCATTCATTGGACGGACCTCTGTAAAAACAGAGGGGGAAGGTGCGCGCGACGTTGGGAAATGTCAACTCGTGCAGCTCTAATACAGCTCTCATACAGCTCTCATGCAGCACACAAGCAGCACTTAGGCCCGCTATGTTACAGCCGAATGTTCCTTACTTTTTGGAAGCAATCGAGCGCAGCTGGGTATGTATGGTGTCCAGCGATAGACCCATAATCTGCCCGGCAAGCGTAATAGCGCCCAGTTCGCCGCTCTGCTGATCTTCGTCGACGGCCATCACATCCATCATCATCCAGAGCACCTCGAACTTTTGTTCGTCTGACAAACCCGTGGCTATGTGCTGCAGGCGGGTTGCAATATCCTTATCATCTGACAGCTCCATCACCGCTGTGGTCAAACGCTGCAGTGCCTCCCGCCCGGGGATTTGCAACTGTGTCGACAGCAACTCGATCATACGGTTGCTTTCCAATTCAGAAATACACCCGTCGCTCTTGGCAACATAAACCAGCAACGTAGAGATCAGGTAGCGGGCATCATAGATTTCACCGTCTGCCTCGCCGCCGAGGATGAGATTAGAGCCGTCGAAGCACACCTCTTGCGTACCATGTCCCACATTCACCTCTCGCATCGAGTCTTCCCGTCAGATAACACCGTATGCTACGTCTGCATCGCTTGCCCGGAGCAACGTGCGTTGGTCATAACAAAGCCCTTGTGCGTCGCAGGTATACACGGAGACTGGATTAATATGGCTGAGAATATCTATATCGACAAGTTTTTCCGCTCTTTATTGGCGGTTATACGTTATGCGCAACGCGATAGGTGATCTAAGTCGCTAATACGCGGGCCGTGCCGCTCAGCTTCACTTCGCCGTCCTGATTGAGCAGGGTAAGCTCGGCCGCTATTATTTTTCCATCTGGCGTCTCTTCTTTTCCCGTAACAACAATTTTCGTACTCAAAGTTTCTCCGGGCCATGTCTGCCGGGTGAAACGCACGCCGTACACCTTAAGATTGCCGACACCGGCCCAGTCGGTTAAAGCACGACCCAACAATCCCATGGAGAACATGCCGTGACCAAAAACACTGGGCAGGCCCGCCTCCTTTGCAGCGACCTCGTCAGTGTGCATGGGATTGAAATCTCCCGACGCACCCGCATAACGTACCAGATCCGTTCGCGAAAGCTGCAGCGTTACTACAGGGCCTTCGTCGCCCATCGATATTGCGTCGTACTGTAGTTTTGGTATTGTTTCGCTCATGACTATTGCCTCGCTAGTGGACACAACTTCCTGCCACTTTACTATTTGCCGCGATGAATTAAATTGAATATCTCAGTGACCACTGGCGCGCCATCGGCTTTCCTAAAAACATTTTCCGTGACAATAAAAGTCATCAATGCGTCCTTGGACTCTTTCGTGTAGATATCGGTAATCTTGCTCTGCCAATACAGGACATCGTCACACTGCACTGGCTGATGGTAGTGAAACTCCTGTTCGCCGTGCAGCATCAGCCCGCCTCCTTTCATCAATTCCTGCATGATCTTCACTATTGGGTTGCCTTTCTCCCCGGTCGAGTCCTGCGGTTGATCCTCGGGCCTTGCGCCGAGAAAATTGGCCGAGAACGTCCAGGTAGGTGGCACCGGCGGAGCCGTAAAACCAGCCGCCTCGGAAGCGCGTAAATCGTGGTATACCGGATTTGCATCCATTATCGCATGAGCGAATCGACTGACCGAGCCGCGTTCCACATGAATGATCCCCGCCCCTGTGGGGGTTCCAATGTAGTCCTTTATCTCCACCCTACTTCCTCCACAAGACTTTATTGCTAACAGAATAGCCGGACCAGCAACACAACCTGAATAC
>JBDNIE010000307.1:0-6321 GCA_041688425.1 Halioglobus sp.
ACAGGTGGTTGAACTGGCACGATCGGGGATGGCACTGGGTCTGGCGGGATTATTTCTGGAAGCACACCCCGACCCGCAAAAGGCCCGTTGTGACGGCCCCAGCGCACTGCCACTGTCGCAACTGGAACCTTTTCTGCAACAGGTGAAGGCGGTGGATGATCTGGTGAAATCACTGCCGGCACTGCACATAGACTAGCGACCAAGATTAGCGACAGCGACGACTAGCAACCACGGAGTTGGACAGAATGGCATCGATCTCAAATATACAGGCTTTTGAAGTAATGGACTCGCGGGGTAATCCCACGGTAATGGCCGAGGTTACTTTAAATACGGGTGAAGTCGGCTCGGCCTATGCACCCTCTGGCGCTTCTACCGGTTCGCGTGAAGCACTGGAATTGCGTGACGGTGACCCTGGCCGCTACTTGGGCAAAGGTGTCTTGACGGCCGTTGGTCATGTGAATGGCCCGCTGCGCGCATTGTTGTTGGGCCGCGACGTCACCGCCCAACGCGAGCTGGACGCGGTTATGATCGAGGCAGACGGCACCGACAACAAGGGCAGGTTCGGCGCTAACGCGATTCTTGCTGTGTCGCTGGCTGCGGCGAAGGCTGCGGCTTTGTCGCGCAAAATACCGCTCTACCAGCATATTGCGGATATTAATGAAACCTCAGACTTCACGATGCCCGTGCCGATGATGAATATCCTCAACGGTGGTGAGCATGCTGACAATAATGTCGACATACAGGAGTTTATGGTGCTGCCGGTGGGGGCGTCCAGTTTTGCCGAGGGTTTGCGTGCCGGTGCAGAAATTTTTCACCAGTTAAAGAAGGTACTGTCCGCAAGTGGCCTTAATACAGCCGTCGGTGACGAGGGTGGTTTTGCACCCGATCTGCCCTCCAATGAGGCCGCACTGGAGATCATTGCTGACGCCGTTAGCAAAGCAGGTTACGCACTCGGCAAGGATATTATGTTGGCACTGGATTGCGCGGCGTCCGAGTTCTATCGCAACGGGCTTTACGACCTGGTAGGCGAGGGCAAGCAGTTTAGCAGTGATGCCTTCACGCATTATCTGGCTGATCTCGCCGCCAGCCATCCCATCATCTCGATTGAAGACGGACTGGATGAGTCTGACTGGGACGGCTGGAAGCTGCTCACCGACAGGATTGGCGACAAGGTCCAACTGGTGGGCGACGACCTGTTTGTCACCAACACCAAAATTCTCAAGGAGGGTATCGACAAAGGCGTAGCCAACTCCATCCTTATCAAGTTCAATCAGATCGGCAGCCTGTCCGAGACGCTGGACGCCATAGCGATGGCCAAGAAGGCCGGCTATGCCGCCGTGATTTCTCATCGCAGTGGCGAAACCGAAGACACCACCATTGCCGATCTCGCGGTGGCGACAGCTGCCGGTCAAATCAAAACCGGGTCGCTGTGCCGTTCGGATCGTGTCGCCAAGTACAATCGACTGTTGCGTATTGAGGCTGAATTGGCTGGCCGCGCACCTTATCGCGGCATGGCAGAATTCCTGCGCCCTTAAAGGAGTAGCATTTGCGCTGGCTGTTACTCACGTTGTTGTTGCTACTGGGGATACTCCAGTATCGTCTGTGGTTTGCTGACGGTAGTTTTGCGGAGCAGCATCGTCTGGAGCGACAGGTGGAAGAGCAGACACGTATAAACACAGAACTACAGGCACGCAATGCGGTACTGGAGCGCGAAGTGCTGGAGTTGCAAACTGGCGTGAAGGGGGTGGAGGAACGCGCTCGTGAGCAATTGGGTTTGGTGCGCGAGGGCGAGACCTTTTACCAGATTGTCGAAAAGCCCGAATCAGCCCCGGAAGAGCAGCCATGAGCGTGGTGGGCAGTGGGGCTGCTCAAGGTGCCCGATGCTGGGCTGTAATACCTGCCGCTGGCACCGGTAGCCGCATGGGCGCAGAGCTGCCCAAGCAGTATTTGCAGATTGGCGGGGCCACTTTGTTGGAGCATAGCCTGAACGCCCTATTGGGCTGTGAGCAGATTGTCGGCATCGCAGTGGCTCTGCATCCCCAGGACGAACGAGCGATGCAGCTCGCGGTGTTTCAGAATACACGTGTCAACACCGTCACCGGCGCAGCACAGCGCAGCGGCTCAGTGCTGGCGGGCCTTGACAGTCTTTGCGCGCAAGCAGCCCCGAATGACTGGGTCCTGGTGCATGATGCGGCGCGACCCTGTCTGCAATCTGCAGATATTGTGCGGTTGATCGAGGCAGTAATGGCCGCCAACACCGGCGGTATTTTGGCGGAACCGATAGTCGATACAGTCAAGCAGGCATCAGGCGATGCACGCGTCGTGCGCACACTGGATCGCGCAACCCTGTGGCGGGCGCAGACCCCACAAATGTTCCGCCTCGATGAATTGCGTTTGGCGCTGCGCACGGCGCAGGAACAGGGGCTGACGGTAACCGACGAGGCCTCTGCGATGGAGTGGGCGGGGCATCCGGTGCAATTGATCGCCGGGCCTTCAGGTAACCTCAAAGTGACGGTGCCCGCTGACCTGCCGCTGGCAAGTTGGTATCTGCAGGCGGCAAGTGGGCGTGCCTCCGCATGAATGATATTGTCCGGACGTTTTTTTGATGCGCATTGGTCACGGCTATGACGTACACCGGTTCGGGCCGGGCGATGCCCTGATGCTGGGTGGCGTGCGCATTCCCCATGATCAGGCTTTGGTCGCTCACTCCGATGGCGATGTGCTGATTCACGCAGTCTGCGATGCACTGTTAGGCGCCCTGGGCGCGGGAGATATTGGGCAGCATTTTCCGGATACTGATCCGGCCAACGCCGGCATCGATAGCCGCGTGTTGCTGCGCCGGGTGATGGAGTTGGTGCGCAGCGCGGGATGGGAGCTGGGCAACCTCGATGCCACGGTCGTTGCCCAGGCACCCAAGCTGGCGCCGCACATTGCCGCCATGCGTAAGACGTTGTCTGCCGATCTGGATGCTGCCGTCGAGCAGGTGAATGTGAAAGCAACGACTACGGAAAACCTGGGTTTTACCGGGCGTGGGGAGGGCATTGCGGTGCACGCGGTTGTGCTGCTTAAGACGGCCGCTGCATGAACCACGATTGGCCAAGAGCCTGGGGCGTGCCGCCCGGTAGTGCGCTGATTCGCTGCCAGCCGGAGGATTTTCGGGTCAGTGAAGAGTTAGGTTTTGAGCTGTCAGGTGAGGGCGAGCACTGTTTCCTGCGCCTGCAAAAGCGCCAAGTCAACACACTGGAACTCGTGCAGCGCCTGTCAGAACTAAGCGCAGTGCCAGCGCGCGATATCGGCTATAGCGGCCTCAAAGATCGTAATGCCGTCACCCAACAGTGGTTTAGTGTGGGTATGGCCGGTCGCACCGAGCCCGACTGGCAGGCACTGGAGGCGAGCGGGGAGGTGCAGGTTTTGGCTGTCGGGCGCCACTTGCGCAAGCTCAAGCGCGGTGTGCATCGTGCCAATCGGTTCACTTTGATACTGCGCGATCTGACTGGCGAAACGACGTTGCTGGAGCAGCGCTTGCGCCTGCTGGACGCAGCGGGTGCTCCCAACTATTTTGGCGAGCAGCGTTTTGGTCGCAATGGCTCAACGCTGGCACAAGCGAGGCGCTGGATGCGTGGCAAGCAGCGCATATCGCGGGACAAACGCAGTCTGTATTTCTCTGCTTTGCGCGCCTATGTATTCAATCGTATGCTCTCGCAGCGGGTGGAGAGTGGAGAGTGGAACACCGTGTTACCAGGCGATGTGTGCCTCCTCCATGGCACGCGTAGTCTTTTCACATGCGACGAGGTGAGCGATGATATTAGCCAGCGCTCAGCCAGCGGTGACCTTCACCCCGGCTTGCCGCTGTGGGGGCAGGGAACGGTTGGTGCCAGACTCTTGGCACAACAGGCAACGTACCTGGCGGAATGTCGGGATATTTGTGATTTTCTGGAGGCGTCCGGTCTGGAGTTGGCCTGGCGCCCGGCGCGACTGATGCCGGATGACTTTTGCTGGCAGTTTTGTGATGATGGCAGCCTGCGAGTAGAGTTCTCATTGGGTGCTGGCTGTTATGCCACAGCACTGCTGGCAGAGTTGGTGCAGTATAAAGAAGGAAGTATAAAAAGTGGTATCAGTAGTGAACAGGATTGACCTTCACGGGATTGGGATGACCTCCCAGCGCACCCGGGAGCGTCTGGTCCAGCGCTTGCTTGAGCAAGGCGTCAGCAATCAGGCTGTGTTGGATGTTATGCGTATCACGCCGCGGCATCTGTTCCTCGATGAGGCGATGGCACATCGCGCCTACGAAGACGTCGCCCTGCCAATCGGCTTCCAGCAGACCTTATCGCAACCTTATGTCGTAGCGCGGATGACAGAATTACTCCTGGCGGCGGGCCCGCGCTCGCGCGTACTGGAAATCGGTACCGGGTCTGGCTACCAAACGGCGATACTGGCGCAGTTGGTGGGCGAGGTGTTCAGCGTTGAGCGCATCAAGGCGCTGCAACAGAAAGCACGCCAGCGCTTGCGGCAGCTTAAATTGCGTAATGTCCAGATGAATCACGCCGACGGTGGCATGGGGTGGGAAGAGTGTGGTCCTTTTGATGGGATTATTGTCACCGCTGCACCAGAGAAAATCCCCGAGAGCTTGCTGCTGCAGTTGGCAACCGGGGGCCGCCTGGTGATACCGGTGGGTAAGGAGTTGCAGCATTTGCAGGTAGTCACCCGCACGCACGAGGGGTATGAAACGGAAATCGTCGAGGCGGTGTACTTTGTGCCGCTGCGTCCGGGGAAAGAAAAGTAGTGTCACTATCGCCCGTAGGCGTATTTTTGCGCGGTATGCTTATGGGTGCTGCCGATATCGTGCCCGGTGTGTCAGGTGGCACCATGGCCTTTATCACGGGCATTTATGACACACTGCTTGCGAGCATCCGTGCTTTCGATCTGATTTTTCTGGGCAAACTCGTTCGCCTGGATATTACGGGTGCATGGCAGCATGTTAACGGGGCCTTCCTGTTGGCCCTGCTAGCGGGTATTGCCACCAGTATTTTCTCTCTGGCGCAAATTGTATCGTGGTTATTGGAACATCATCCCGTGCCATTGTGGGCGTTCTTTTTTGGCTTGATCCTGGCCTCGGCGATTGTTTTACTCCGTGAAGTTCAGCACTGGTCTGCCCTTATTGTGACGAGCCTTGTGGTGGGCGTGGCTGTTGCTCTGTTTATTGCGCTGTCTCCGGTGGTGAATCTTGACATCGGACTTGCCGGGGTTTTTTTGGCCGGTTTCGTGGCCATCTGCGCAATGATCCTGCCGGGTATATCGGGCAGTTTTATTCTGGTCTTGCTGGGCATGTACAGTACCGTATTGCTGGCGATCAAATCGTTTGATCTGCTTTTCATACTTGTTTTCGTGCTCGGCGCCGGTTGTGGCCTGTTGTGTTTTTCGCGTTTGCTGCATTGGCTGTTGCACCGATTCCGGCGGCCTACGATGGCGCTGCTGACCGGCTTCCTGTTCGGCTCGCTGTTAGTTGTCTGGCCCTGGAAGCGAGTGCTGGAGTGGACGGAAAACCGTCATGGCCAGCTGACGGCAGTACAACAGTTACCCGTCTCACCCGCCGATTTTCAGATCTACTCAGGTCAGGAGCCACAGCTGGGGCTTTGCCTGGCGCTGATGACCCTGGGTTTTATTGTTGTTTGGCTTATACACGCCCGGTGGGGCCATGCTCAGTCAGGCTGAACCTCGGATTAAGGAACGCTAGTGCTGGCAAGGATTTTGTTGAGTATTGTGTTGTGCGGTTTCGTGGGGTGCGTCAGTAATTCGCGGGCACCTACAGATACGCATGGCGCCTATTCTCCACATGCCAGCTATACGGTAAAACGCGGCGATACGCTTTACTCGATCGCTTTCCGCTCAGGGATGGATTTTCGCAAAGTGGCTGACGCCAACGGTATCTTTGCGCCCTACACTATTTACCCGGGTCAATTGATATTCCTGACGGAACAGAATCCAGCTCGACCGATCAGCATATCGCCCGCGGTTGCGGAGTCAGGGTCAGCGTCCCCATCGATATCCGCGCCAACACCAGCACCCAGACCGGTGCCGGTGCCGGTGCCAGTGCCAGCGCCAGCGCACGGATCATCTACTGTCTATGCTCCTGCTCCTGCTCCTGCTCCTGCCCCTGCTCCTGCTCCTGCTCCTGCTCCCGTGCCAGTGCCAGTGCCAGTGCCAGTGCCAGTGCCGGGCAGGCAAGATCCAAACGTGTATACACCGCCGCATGCAAATCCCGTTTTCCCCGCGGTCAGCGTAACGGAATCGATACCCGCTTCCGCGCCTGTCGCGGTTCCA
>JBDNIE010000046.1:0-2979 GCA_041688425.1 Halioglobus sp.
CGTTGATAGTATCGTTAATAGTGTCGTTGATAGTGCCGCTCCTCTGCTGATCCGACGTGCCCTGAGCGCCCTCTCTGGAGTACGGACTACATAATAGGCGCATCGCAGCGTGCTATCCATCCTCTCCGTGCAGCACCTGCGCGTTTGTGCGACGTGTATGGATATCCATGTAAAGCGCGGTGTCGCGCGGCGACGCTGCGGTTCTGATTGAATGCCAGACCGCGAATTCGTTTTTTGGCCCATTTGAATGAATGCCTTTTGTTGACGGACACAGCCGGTATTCCCCCGTTGTCCTTTGGCAAATGCTCTAAATTGTTAGCAACACGATCCCCTTTCGCGGTTTACTACAAGACGGCTCTGGAAGCGGTAGTGATCTACGCAGTTCTGGATAGCCGCAGAGAACCCGCCTGGATGCGTTCGAATTTGCCCCGGTAACTGCTCCCTATAATAATTTGTACCGATTCTGCCTGTATCCCATGTGAATCACCTTGCATGTGACACTTCGGGAATGACTGGACTACTATGTCAGCGCTGACTCCTAATCGCGAGAGTGTCCAATGACAAAAATCGTACCGACAATTTGCCGTCTGTGTATCGCCCACTGCGGCGTGCTGGCCGAGGTCGAGGATGACAACGGGCGGCGCAAGGTGACGAAGGTGACGGGGGACCCCGACAATCCGATGTTCAAGGGGTATACCTGTCCAAAGGGGCGGGCATTGCCGGAGTTGCACAATCACGAGGGCCGTCTGTTGCATTCGATGAAGCGCCAGGCGGATGGCAGTCATGTGCGGATAGAGAGTGAGCAGGCCGCTGTCGAAGTGGCAGACCGTATCCGGTCGATCGTCGATCAATACGGCCCACGCGCTGTGGCTTTCTATGTTGGCACACCCAATGCAGGGCAGCCGACGGCAGCGGGTATGGGCAATGCGTTTATGCGGGCGATAGGCTCGCGCATGTTTTTTACCTCCAATACCATCGACCAACCCGGCAAGCAGATCTCCATGGCACTGCATGGCAAGTGGCTGGGTGGTGAACCAGATTTTGAGCAGGCCGATGCCTGGTTGCTGCTCGGCAACAACCCGATTATTTCCAAGTCGGCCGGCTTACCGGGACAAAATCCGGCGCAAAAACTGAAAGAAGCGCAGGCGCGCGGCTTACAACTGATCGTGATCGATCCGCGTGTGTCGGATTGCGCGCGCAAGGCGGCGATTCATTTACAGTGTCGCCCCGGTGAGGACCACGCCATTATCGCGGGCATGATTCATATCATCATTTCCGAAGATCTTTACGACAGAGAGTTTGTCGAGAATAACGTCAACGGCTTCGACGCACTGCGCCAGGCCGTCGCCGACTTCACCCCGGACTATGTCGCAGCGCGCGCCGGTATACCTGCCGAACAACTGCAGGACGCTGCCCGCGTATTTGCCCGCGCCAAAATCCGCCATGCCAACAGCGGCACCGGCGCCAGCTTCTCCATGTACTGCAACCTCAAGGACTATCTTGTGGCCTGCCTCAACACTGTGTGCGGCGCGTATACCCGTGAGGGTGAACGTGTCACTCGGCCCAACGCCATGTTGCCCGCATACACACCCAAGGCGCAGGCATTCCCGCCTTTCAAGGCTTGGGGCTTTGGCGAGAAACTGCGCGTGCGCGGTTTGACCGATACCGCTGCGGGCATGCCCACGGCGGCACTGGCCGATGAAATCCTGCTGCCCGGTGAAGGGCAGGTCAAAGCCCTGGTCTGCATCGGCGGCAATCCCATGGCGGCCTGGCCCGACCAGCGCAAAACACAGCGGGCGATGGAGCTGCTGGACTTGTTGGTGACGCTGGATGTAGAGATGTCGACCACGGCGCGCGTTGCCGACTATGTGATCGCCTGCAAGCAGACGTTGGAAACGCCCGGCATGAGCCAGAGTGGCGAGGCCATCAAGTACTTTGGCAGCGGCATCGGTTTCCCCGGTGCCTACGCACAGTATTCGCCTGCCGTAGCCGATGTGCCGCACGGTTCCGACCTCGTCGAAGACTGGGAGTTCTTCTACAACATGGCCAATCATCTTGATCTGGATCTGGTCTTTGCCTCTGCCTTTGGCTTTTCCAGATATCAGGAGGCACCCTATGAAATTATGCCACTGAGCCGCACCAAAAAACCGGATATCGACGAGCTGTACCGCTCGATCTGTGCGCACTCGCGCATTCCCATGGACGAAGTGAAACAGTATCCGCATGGACACATTTTCGACAGCAACGTGTTTGTGCAGCCGCGCGACACGGGATGTGATGATCGACTGGACTGCGCCAACGAAGTGATGATGGCGCAGCTGCGAGAAGTACGCGCCCAGGATTATCGCGCGCAACAGGACACCCCGGATTATCCCTTTCGTTACATCCCGCGCCGCCACAACAATTTCATGAATTCTTCCGGCCGCTCAATTGCCAAGCTCAACGGCAACAAACCTTGGAACCCCGTCTGGATGCATCCAGATGACATGCGCGCAGTCGGAATCTCCGAAGGTGACCGCGTGCGCATAGCCACACCTCACGATGGCATCACCGCAATCGTCGAAGGCGATGACACCCTGCGCCCCGGTGTTGTCGCCATTGCCCACGCGTTCGGTGGACTGGTAGAGGAGGATGACCGCTACGACGAACTCGGCGCCAACACCGGCCGCCTCGTGCGCACCGATGAGGACTACGATCCCATCACGGGTATGCCGCGCATGGGTAATATTCCAGTGGCGATTTCCGCCAGCCACTAACAGTGATTTTTAACGGGGGAGCATGGTGGTCATGCAGAGCATGGGGGTCTGAGAGCAGGCATGGGGGTCAGGTCTTACAGGCATGAGGCATGGGGGTCAGGCCTTTGAGGCATGGGGGTCATATGAGGCATGTACAAGAGGCATGTGAAAGGCATGGGGGTCAAGGCATGGGGGTCAGCAAGGCATGGGGGTCAAGCAAGGCATGAGCAAGGCATGGGGGTCA
>JBDNIE010000047.1:0-9205 GCA_041688425.1 Halioglobus sp.
CCACTGCGAGGCGCACGCAGAATCGCTAATTCTCCGGGTCGGGATCGAGGATATCCTGTGTGCGCAGCTCAAAGTCGCTGGCATCGTGCCGTTCCAGCAACTGCTTGGACTTTTTACCAAAGGGCCGGTTCACCATCTGGCCGCGCCGCACAGCAGGGCGCTCAGCAACCTCGTCAATCCAGCGGATAAGGTGGGTGTAGGTGTGCGTCTCCAAAAACTCTGCCGCCTGATACGCCTGGTTGCGCACCACGGCGCCGTACCAGGGCCAGATTGCCATATCGGCAATGGTGTACTCGTCGCCGCAGATGTATTGCCGCTCGGCAAGGGTCTTGTCCAGCAGGTCCAGCTGGCGCTTGGCCTCCATGGCATAGCGGTCAATGGCATACTGGATCTTTACCGGCGCATAGGCGTAGAAATGGCCGAAACCGCCGCCCACTAGCGGCGTAGCGCCCATCTGCCAGAATAACCACGACAGGCACTCCGCGCGGGCTGCGCCCTCTTTTGGCACGAACTCACCGAATTTTTCCGCCAGGTAGAGCAGTATGGCACCAGACTCAAACACACGCACGGGCTCACCGTTGCTGTGATCCATCAGGGCCGGAATTTTAGAGTTGGGGTTGGCGCTGACAAAACCGCTACCAAACTGGGAACCATCACCAATATTGACCAGCCACGCATCGTACTCGGCGCCAGCGTGTCCTTTGGCGAGCAATTCTTCCAGCATGACAGTGACCTTCACCCCATTGGGCGTGCCCAGCGAATACAACTGCAGTGGGTGCTTGCCCACCTTCAGGGGCTCTTCTTTCTGCGCGCCAGCGGTGGGTCGATTGATGTTGCTAAACGCCTGCCCACTGTCCGGATTCCATTGCCAAACTTTCGGCGGCACATAAGTCGTGTCTTCTGACATGCGTGATAGCTCCTGTAAAAACGGAATTGATAAAGTAAGTTAACGGGCAGCTGGAATACTGAGTTGCGCCACTATACATTGAAAACAAAGATTACATTCGGAGTGCGCTGCGTGCGATTTAAAGCTCGAATGCGCAACGCAGCAGTGCCCCCGCACAAGAACAGCGCCAATTTACTGCAGAAGTAGCGCCAGCAGAATTGCCGACGCACCCGCCAGTGGCAGCAGCCGACTGACTACTCTCGCCCCCGTCATTACCTGACTAATCAGGTAAGCGCCCGCGGTTAGCAACAAGATGTACAATGCAAACTGACGGTACGTGCTAAATAACAACAAGACGCCAATACACTGCGCCGCACCAAGCAAATAATCGGTGGTGCCGGCACTGCGAAATGCCCTCAACGCCATTAGCAAAAAAAGTGCCGCGACCACAATATAGCTTGCGACACTTGCCGTCATTGTCTGTGTCGTAATGACATTGATGAAATACGGCTTGCTGGCTTGTGAGCACTAGGCACTTTGGCGCATGAGCTCTTGAACAATGCCCGGCAGCACATTGAAGTGATTGAAGGCCCAGCCGTGATGGATCTCGCGGACAGGCATCTTGCGGTAGCCCTCGCTGAAAAGTGCAAAAGGCACGCCGGCGCGGCGCGCCGTCTCGGCATCGATCTCGCTGTCGCCGACATACAGTGTCTGGTCGCCGCCCAGTATCTCAATCGTGCGCAATAGCATGTCGGGTTCCGGCTTGCGGCTGTCCAGCATACCACCCGCGATAAAAGCATCGAAAGTCGACTCCAATCCCATGTGGCGAAGCACTGCAAGAGCCGGTCGTTCAGGCTTGTTGGTGCAGAGCCCGAGTGCGTAACCCGCGGCCTTCAGGGAGGTAAGCACATCCAGAACGCCGGGATAGAACACCGCCTTGTCGACGGCTGAATCGTATTGCTCGATAAATTCCTGATGCAACGCCGCGAAACGGCCAGGGGTCTCGGCAATGTCTCGGGCCGTCATCATCTTGCGCACAAAAACGGCGGAGCCTTCGCCAATAAAGTTACGGGTTTCTGCGAGGGTCAGTCCCGGCCTGCCCAGCGGCTCAAGCACCGCGGTAGCTACAGATTGAATATCAGGGGCGCTGTCGATCAGCGTACCGTCCAGGTCAAACACGATGTTCATTATTCGCTCAACTCAATCTCTGCCATGCGATCACCAGAAAACGAACCCGCATAGAGTTTCCCCTGATATTCGATAGCGACCGTGGCCGGGCCAAAAGGCCCACCTTTTTCGGAGCGAAAAAGCATTTCTATCGCCCCGGTCGCGGTATCCACAGCCAACAGTTCATAGGCTGCACCGCAACTCCCCTGCGTCAAGCCGAAACAGGGTAACAACGTCAGCGGAGAGATATGCGAAGCTAACAGTAAACGCCCATCCGGCAACCAGGCAGAATTATCGATGTTGGGTACCACAATGGTGGCCAACAGCTGCTCTGTGGCCACATCGTATTGGCTCAGCTCACCCTCGATGTAGTTGTTCACCCAGATACTATTGCCATCCGCGGCCACCTCGATGCCATTCGGCAGCTTTGCCGCCGTGTTGGCCATCACATGCATGCCAGAATCCGGGCTCCACCGCCACACATAGCCCTCACTGAAACCCAATGCAGACTTGATTTGTGCAAGCATTGGGTTCTCCCGATCGTACATGTGTGTCACCGCAAAGCCACCGCCTGGCAGGGTCGCCACATCATTGAGCACAGCATTCTCGGGAAACATCACACAACCGCGCCAGGCCAGAGTTGGCGCTGTCACGCCGTCACCGGCAGGCTGCACTTCATAGAACAGCACATGCTCGCGACTCGCGTGATTTACCACCAACAACTGCAATACCTCGCCGCGCAGCGAAAGATGTATGCCGTGCGGTGACAACTGATCCGGTAGCGGGCAATCTGGCTCGCCCCAGTTCTGATCGTTCGCGCCTATCGTCATATTGCCACTCTGCACGAGGCGGATGAATTTACGATCTGCCAAAGGCTGGAACCAGGTGAGGGCGCCCGGCAAGAGCCCGCCATCGCCATACTCACCGATCAGTATGCCGCCGGCATCAGGCAGGGCCTCCATATCCTCCGGCATCTGCACGCCGCAGATGGGTGTAACGTCGCCGTGTGGTTCACAACTCATGTTGACGTCACTGCAAGCGCTCAACGCTAAAAGCGCCAGAGCGATGATGGAACGTTGGAACAATAAAAACATGCGCGATACTCTCGAGTCGTATGAGTGCTCTCAAGTATAGCCTTGATTAGTTCAGCGCACGGCCAGGCGATCGAAATCAGCAGCAGGCAGCGACTCGTTAGTAAGATCTAGCTCTAGTGGCCATCATTTTAGCTTGAGATCGGCGCTCCCAAGCAACCTGTATAAAACGCAACGGGGCGGTTATGCTTGCGACCAACATAAAACGCCCTGCGCGGAGCCGAGAATGAAAAAAACAGGCAAATGGATTATTGGTTTCCTTACAGTGGTCGCCCTGATAGGCCTTTTGGGCTATGTGAATCGCGAGGCAATCGCGCTTCAGGCGGTCAGTTTGTATATGGACCAGCGAATGAAGATAGAGCCTTTTCAGGAGATTGCGTGGGAGACAGGCGCTGATCCTGAAGGCCGCGCACCGGGAGACCGGCCACCCAATATCATCCTGATTCTGGCCGATGATCTGGGCTTCAATGACCTGAGCTTCGCCGGTGGCGGCGTGGCGGGCGGCACTGTGCCGACACCCAATATCGATTCTATCGCCGCCGAGGGCGTCACCTTCACCAATGGCTACGCGGCCAACGCCACGTGTGCGCCGTCGCGCGCAGCGATTATGTCGGGCCGCTACGGCACACGCTTTGGCTTTGAGTTCACACCGACACCTCCGGGCATGATGCAACTGGCAGCGATGGCCCCTCTGGCGCCTGGACGCCTGCGCGAAACCATCAGCTATCCGGATGTCGGGATCAGTGATTTTGACGAGATGGGTATGCCCGCCTCTGAAATCTCCATCGCTGAACTGCTCGCCGATCAGGACTACCACACCACTCATATCGGCAAATGGCACATCGGCAATAGCAACGGTATGGCACCGCTTGATCAGGGGTTTGACGAAAGTCTGCAGATGATAAGCGGACTCTACCTTCCCGTGAACCACCCCGACGTGGTCAACTCCAAACAGGATTTTGACCCGATAGACCGCTTCCTGTGGGCAGCCATGCGCTTCGCGAACTCGTGGAATGGCGGGCAGCCGTTCGCGCCCGATCGCTACCTCACGGATTACTATACTGAGCAGGCCGTGCAGGTGATTGAGGCAAACAAGGATCGACCCTTCTTCCTCTACCTGGCGCACTGGGCGCCACACACACCCTTGCAGGCGTTGCGCGACGACTATGACGCGCTGCCCCATATTCAAAACCACCGGGAGCGTGTCTATGCCGCGATGATCCGCAGTCTCGATCGCGGCGTGGGACAAGTGCTTGAGGCTCTAAAACGCAACGGCCTGGAGGAGAACACACTGGTGCTCTTTACCTCCGACAATGGCGGTGCAGGCTATGTCGGCCTCCCGGACATTAACAGTCCCTTGCGCGGCTGGAAGATCACCTTGTTTGAAGGCGGCATTCATGTGCCATATTTCGCCAAATGGCCGGCCCGCATTGCGCCGGGAACAGTCGTCACCAGCCCTGTTCATCATTTCGATCTTTACGCCACAGCTGCAGCTGCCGGCGGTGCGCCGCTGCCCACGGATCGCGTGATAGACGGTGTCGATCTCATACCCTATGCGACGGGAGAGAATACAGGAGTGCCACATAAAGCCCTGTTCTGGCGCAGTGGCACCTCGCAATCGGCACTGGTAGAGGGCTGGAAACTCAACATTAGCGATCCGCCCGGTCGCGCGTGGCTATTTAACTTGCGACAGGACCCCAACGAGCAAAACGATCTGGCGGCAAGCCGCCCGGAAAAACTCGCTGAGTTGCAGGCGGCGCTTGCAGCACACAATGCAGAGCAGGCCCCATCGGCCTGGCCTGCGCAGATCTCGGTGCCGGTCAACATCGACAAGGACCTGAGTCTGCCCGATGCACCGGACGACGAATACATTTACTGGTCAAACTAGGAGCCTGCCGGACTTAGGATAATGCTACTGCGGCAGGTAACAGCCGCCTTCAGGCGTTGCGAATGGTGACGCCGCCGTCCACCAGCAACGTGGCACCAGTGATAAAACTGGCAGCGGGCAGCACCAGACTCAAGGTCGCATGGGCGACCTCCTCCGGTTCTGCGTATCGTCGCAGCACCGTGCGGCGATTGGCGAAAGTTTGCTTGGCTTCTTCAGGAATCAGCTCAGTGATGCCGGTGCGAACAGGACCGGGACACACGCAATTCACTGTTATGCCCTCTTTCCCCAGATCAACTGCCATGGCCCGGGTCAGGCCCAGCGAGGCGTGCTTGGCGACGACATAAGCACTGTTGAAACGGGTAGCGCCGTGCGCTTCAGTCGACGCTACATTCACAATTCGCGGGTGGGCCGATTGACGCAAATACGGCAGGGCCGCGCGGATCGCCCAAGCCTGCGCCGTGACCATAACCGACAGCGAGGTATCCCATGCGTTGGGGTAGGCGTCAGAATCAATCTCGGCGAGCAGCGCAAAGCCGGCATTGTTCACCAGGATATCGATGCCACCGAAATGGGCGGCAATCTGTTCAATAGCAGACTCGACGGCCTGTCGATCCGATAGATCAACGGTGAGGGGCAGCACGTCGACGCCGACACTTTGCACTTCATCGGCCACCGACTGCAATGCATCTGCGTTGATGTCGATGATCGCCAGCCGCGCGCCCTCGTCGGCAAACAGGTGCGCGGTGGCACGCCCCATGCCGCTAGCGGCGCCCGTAATAATGGCGACACTACCAGCGATGGAGCGGCTCAGTTTAGATAAACGCGCCACAGATTAAGCGGCGTTTTGTGGTTGGACCAGCGATTGCGGTTGCGGACCACGCACCAACTTGCCCGGCATAGCACCGGTATCAGTGCCATCCTCGCGAATAACCTCGCCACTACAGATCGTCACCCGGTATCCGTCTACCCGTTGCACTAACCTGCGCGCCTGCGCCGGCAAATCATAGACCATTTCAGGAGGATGCAGGGTCAGCTTGTCGTAATCGATCACGTTAATGTCCGCCTTCATGCCCGGCGCAATCAGACCGCGATCAAACATTCCGTAAAAGTTAGCGGTGCGCTGGGTCTGGTTGTGCACGAGTTGCTCGATTGGAATCTTCGCGCCACGGCTGCGATCCCGGGCCCAGTGCGTCAGCAGGTAACTGGGCATACTGGCATCGCAAATCAGGCCGCAATGAGCTCCGCCGTCGGAGAGTCCGAAAACGGCATGCGGGTGCAGCATCATTTCTCGAAGCGCCTCGAAATTGCCGTCGGAGTAACCCAGCAGCGGCATGTAAAGAAACCCTTTGCCGTTGTTTTCCAGCATCGTGTCGTAGGCAAACTCAGCCTCGCTGCAACCCTTGAGCTGGGACTGCGCACGCACACTCTTTTCCGGGCAAGGTTCGTAGTCAATGGGGTCGCCAAGGGGAAACATATTATCCCAGGCGCTCAGCGTTGCGGCAAAAACTTCCGGCAACCCAGTGAGATCGGGTGGGTTATCAATGATCTCCCGGCGCAGTGCCGGCTCTTGCAACGCGGCCACACGCTCGGCCAAAGGAAGCTGTGCAACCTTCTGGTAGCCGGCGTGCAGCAGGAAGGGATGGCCGGAGCTTTCGAGACTGAACAGCACGCCAGCGGGGCGCTGCGCAACCTGTGGAGTCAATGTACCACCCGCAGCTCGATCTTCATCCACCGCTGCAAGCAGGCGCTGCCACTGCTGTGGATCGCCATTGTTCTGTAAGCAGGCAAAGGTCACCGGGCGACCCGTCTCTCGACCGATCTGGCGCATCCATTCCAGCTCATCCTCTTCCGGCGCGAGGTCACTGGCCACTTCAAACACGCCGTACCCCACTTCGCCCAACACGCGGCCAATGCCGATCACTTCTTCCCGATCTGCGGTCGTACCCGGGGCCAATTCGCCGTCCTTGGCGCGGTGCAGGATCGTTCGCGTGGTAGAAAAACCCAGAGCACCTGCCTCCAAGCCTTCCTTCACAATAGCGGCCATCGCCTCAACCTCTGCGGCGCTGGCCTTTTCATTCTGCGCCCCGCGATCACCCATTACATAGGTGCGCACTGCGCCGTGCGGCACCTGCGCGGCAAAATCGATGGCATGGGGGATCTTCTCGATGGCATCGAGATACTGAGGGAAGGTTTCCCACTCCCACTTGATACCTTCCGCCAGCGCACTGCCGGGAATATCCTCCACGCCCTCCATCAACTGAATCAGGTAGTCCTCTTTACCTGGCACTACCGGAGCGAACCCCACGCCACAGTTGCCCATTACGACCGTTGTGACACCGTTCCAACTAGAGGGGGTAAGCATTGGATCCCAGCATACCTGCCCGTCGTAATGGGTGTGGATGTCTACCCAGCCGGGCGTGACCAGCAGGCCGGTGGCATCGATCTCACGCTTCGCCGGGCCATCAACATCCGCGCCGACCGCGACAATACATCCCGCTGTTATAGCTACATCACTCACTCGGCTGGCGGCGCCGCTGCCATCTATCACTGTTCCGTTTCGAATCACAATGTCATACATAGGCCTCTCTCCTTTTATTATGGTGATATCGGCGATACTCTGCAGGACGTGACGCATCGCAGCTTTGGTTCGGGTTGCCTGAACATCATACGTCCAAATTCGGGGCTTGTGGGGGTATTTTCTCGCGCAACCAACAGAGAAGGGCTGCGAACTGGTCGCGGGGAGGACCTATCCCTCGGCGCCTTCAACTGGTTCCTGCAGATCCCGGATCGCCTGCTCAAGCAACTGCCTGTCTACCGCAGTCTGCTTGGATTCCAGTATAAATTCGAGCTCGCGGCGAGCCTTGTAGGGCTGACCGATCAGGGCAAGCGTACCGGCCAGATGGTAGCGGATGACGGCATCATCCGGCGATTTTTCTACGGCCTTTTCCAACAGGGCCAAACCCTGGTGCGGGCTTTCTCCCTGCGCCAATATCCAACCATAAGTATCCAGTACATTGGGATTATCGGGCATCAACTCCAGCGCTCGCTTGGCATGTGTTAAGGCGCGCGAATCCCCTGTCTGACTGTAAAGCCACGCCAGATTATTATGCAGTATGGCATTGTCAGGCTGGTATTTTAGTGCCTGCAGGTATTCGCGCTCTGCCAAGCCCAGCTCCGCCCTCTGCATCATTGAGGTGGCTAGCATTATCCGCACAGACACGTCACTGGAATGTGTGCTCAACCAGTTGCGGAGGATTATGTCGGCCTTCGTGGTGTTGCCGATATGCCGATAGGCCGCCTGCAGTTTCACCATCGGCCCGCGCGCTGCGCTCTTGTCAACGGCCGATTCGTAAGCCGCTATGGCGGACTGCGGCTGCTGCTGGGCCATAGAGACTTCTCCGGCCAGCACATAGCCTTCGGCGCTCTGCGGATGCGCAGTCTGTAGTTCGTTGGCAATAGCCAGTGCAGTATCGAGATCGCCCTCTGCCAGTAACATCGTCGCGTGCAACACATTGATGTCGATACGGCCAGGCGCCAGTTGCAACGCTTTGTCCAGCGATTCACGGGCGGCTCCCGGCTCCTGCTCCTGCAGTTGCAGCTTCGCCATCTCCAAATGTGCGTCGGCGGACTCTGGTGTTTGCAGCACAAGATCGCGCAAGGTTTGGCGCGCCGCATCGGTCTGATCGTCTAATAGCTGCGCACGGCCCAGTACCAGCCTCGCGCGGGGGTCATAGGGTGCCAGCGTCGCAGCTTGCTGCGCGGCACCGAGGGCTGCCGATTCGTCACCCATGCGGCCGTACATGCCGGCCAGTTCCAGCAGCAGAGGCAAAGACTCCGCATTGGCTTTGCTGGCCTCCTCCAGCAGAGACAGCGCCGCCACTGCTTGACCCTGATCAAGAGCAATCTGCGCCAGTGCAATAACAGAGGGTAAATGACCGGGCTGCTCCAACAACACAGAGTTGAAGCGCTCTCGGGCTGTTCCAAGATTGCCGCTCTCCAACGCGAGCCGCGCGAGATTGTAGCGGGCCAGAATATTATTCGGAGCAATCTCAAGACTCTTCTCGTAAAACGCACGAGCGCCATCGCTGTCGCCCCCGGCTTCACTCACTGCGGCCATTAACACCTGCGGTCGCGGATCCCGCGGGTATTTCTCTGCCAGGCGAGATGCTGTCG
>JBDNIE010000048.1:0-13959 GCA_041688425.1 Halioglobus sp.
ACTGCCACCCTGTAAGCTGGTAGCGTAAAAATCACGTTTTTCAGGATCGAACGTGACACCTTCCGGAACACTGTCGGTGCTGGTCAGTTCATAGCGTTCAGACAGCAGTGTCAGTGCGGTATTGGTACTGTCGTTATTGTTGTTGTTGTTGGAATTGCTGCAGGCGGCTGTAACGGTGATAAGACATATGACAAGGGCGGTAGTGGTAGTGGTTCGCATCATGCTCTGCTCCTTTTTTTATTCTTTGCGTTTGGTTTCTCCTGATGGGCCAATCATAACATCATAGCCCCAGGCCCTGATTGTGTCCTCGTGCCCTTCAAATATCTCGTGCATTATTGCAATGTCGGCGGTTGACAGCGCAGCCATTTTTTTGCTGTTGAGATCGGTGATGGGGCGGTTCAGGGTGCCGTCTATGGAATGCACTTCGAAGCTTGCCTGATAATCCAAATCGCTCAGTTCGGGCATAAAATCTGCCAGCTTTTTGCAGGCCTTCGCAGGATCACTTACTAGTGCTTCGTACGTCATCACGAGCGTATCCTCCAGCTCCCGTGAGTTCGCCAACTGCTTGCTCAGGCACATCATAGAAAAGTTGGCGGCGCGTTGTGCTGCCCATTGGTTGCGTCGCATCAAACCTTCAGCCTGCGCATAGGGGTTGCGGACCATCACAATAAATTTTACGGGCTTGAAGTTCGCCAGAATGTCGCGTGAGCGAATCAGGTTCGGCGGGCTCTTCTCCAATAACACTGGCTTGCTTTTATCCCAATGGGAGTCCCACGCCTTTTTAATATCGGGCCAAGGCAATGCGTGTTCTGCCTGCCATTGCTTGTTGCGCATGAAGCTCTTCACTTCCGGTAGAAACTGCCCTTCGAGTGGGAGTGAAGATACGTTGCTGGAGGTGCCTAGTAGTTTCCACAGCAAAGTGGAGCCGGAGTAGGGTGGGCAAAGAATGAACAGGTACGACGACATGAGAAACCGCTGCGCCATCAGTGAATGGAGTGGTGATGTGCCAATGTCTGCACACTAGCAGAGCGCGAGAGTATCTTCCATAGCCCGTCGGGTTCATCTTGTTCGCCGTCTCGATCGCGTTTCCAGGTCCTTGCCCTCGGTGCTAGTCGGCGAACGGGTTGGCAGCGAGAATGTCCAGGCCGTTCTCGTTGCCATTGATCTAAATATTCACCCCCCGGTTGCCCGTGCGGCGCACAGCATTACTAGGTGGCTCGCGCCGTGCGCTTGTTCTGTTGTCGAAGGTTCTGGCATTCATGGGCGCGGACAGCACGACTTGCTGCCCGTTGAGTTTGATATTGTGATCGATGCACCTTGTCTCGATAATTGTCGCTACTGAAGCAGCGTTTTCACCTGTAAGGAATCCAGCGTATAAGGAGACAGCACGGGCCGAACTAACACCGCATTCGATGAACCCTAGCCTAAGCGTTCTGCTCTCGCTTCCCTGGGTAAGTGTCGAGAATGTTCGTGTGGTCGATGCTCTGGGTCGTGAGGTGGCCATTTGTGGCATTAATGCGGGGAGAGGACCTATTTGACGTTACTTTCGACGTCGTCGTGCAGTGATGCCAGATTATCTGGGGTACTATGCTGCCATCGCAGTGACGCAAGCGTGAACACTGGGAAAACATGTTGTCCCCCTAAAGGAAAAATGACCTTGCTGACGAAAACCTACTTCCCAAGATTGATTCGATGTCTTGTTCTGTTCACCCTCCTCGGGCTTGCTAAGCAGGCCGTCGCCATCGACGCCGGCATGCCGAACCCGCCGGCTTCGCCCACGATCGTGAAGGTTGGGATCTTCCTGGTGGACATCGTTAATCTTGACGAGGTGAACGAAACATTTCAGGCAGAACTGATTATCGGAGCAGAGTGGATGGATCCCCGGCTGGCGTTCGATCCTGTTGAGGCGGGGGTAGACCAAAAGCTTTTCCAGGGATCGTGGCAGTTTGACGAAGTTTTCAGCGGCTGGTGGCCGCAGCTCCTGATCGTCAATGAAATTGGGACTGGCGATACGAACTCAGTGCGGCTGGTGATCCACCCCGATGGCCGGGTACGTTATCTGGCGCAGCGGAACGTGACGCTTGAGACGCCGATGCAGCTGCAACGTTTTCCCTTCGATAACCAGATACTGGAGGCCAATATCATCGCTTTCGGCGACTACAGCGATCAGGTTGTGTTGCAAGTCGATGAGCGTATTCTCGGAGCGACCGAGGAATTTGCTGAGGAGAATCAGAAGGTCAATATTGCTCAATGGCGTTTTGAAAATCTGGAGCTCACTAGCAGAACGGCGGATTTCCGCTACTATGGCGGCGCCAAGGACTTCTCGGAAATCCATCTCACCATCTCGCTAACGCGCGAATCAGCGAGCTTTGTCTGGAAGGTAATCTTTCCTCTCATTGTCCTCGTTTTGCTTATGTGGGCGGTTTTTTGGCTGGAGGTCGATAATTTATCCGAGCGATTGAACCTGGCCTTCATCGGAGTGCTGACGATCGTCGCTTATCAGTTCCTGATCGACGGGACGATGCCGCGAATCTCCTATTTCACGTTTACCGATGCCGTGTTGCTCTATTCTTTTGTGATTATGTGTGTGGCCATCTTCGAAAGTCTGATTGTCTACTCATTGTACCGGGCGGGGCATAAACCCCTCGCCGAACTCACAGACTTTATCGCGCAATGGGTGTTCCCTATAGTCTATTTCGCGGGTCTATTGGCAAGCTATTTATACTATCTGTAGTCAAAAGGTTTACGCCTTTCAATGGTTGCTGTCCGCCACGAGGTGATTAGCCAGTGCCCAGCACAATAATTAATGGCGTTAATCTTTACTATGAATGCCATGGTGAAGGCGAGCCCTTGATGCTAATCGCGGGGCTCGCGAGTGACTCCCGGAGTTGGCTCCCCGTGGTAGAGCCCCTGTCGCGGCGTTTCCTTCTGTCACTTTGCTTGGTCATTCCATGGGGTGGGTGTGGCGCTGGATTGTGCGATCCGCTGCCCAGAAAGAGTTTCCAGATTGATCCTGGCGGCCACCTCGGCGATCAGTTGCAAGCGCAATAACGCTCTTCTTTACGATTGGTTCCGTTATGTCGAGTCAGGCATGAAGCCGGAGTACTGGTTCAGAAATCTTTTCTACTGGATCTTGTCCGAGGATTTTTTTGCTGACGAGAAGCGGGTGGAAGACGCTGTGCAGAATGCCATTGCCGATCCTTATGCTTAAAACAACAACGCATTCGGTAATCAAGTGCAGGCCATCACGACGTTTGATTGTCGTAGCAAGCTATAGGCTATTACACAGCAGGTTCTATTGGTGTGCGGGAAAGAAGATCTATTATTTCCGCCTGTAGACAGCGCTGCCATATTGCAGGCAATACCAGCGTTAACAGAGGTAGTTATCGAAGGTGCTGCGCATTCTATTCATATGGAGCAACCAGAAGCCTTTACAGAGTGCGTCTCCAGTTTCATGGTGAATGGCTAGATTCAGTGCCCCCCGTCCTCGTCTGGTAATCCCAACAGTCACAGATCCTGCAGATATCGCACCCCTTTCTGCCGGGTCTTCTCGCTGGGCAGCGGCCTGAACCCTGCGCTGATGCTATCGAGTACATGGTTTGGATTGGCTGTCCCTATTAGTAGAGACGTTGCGGCACGATTTGATAGTCTGAATTTTGACGAGAACTGCGCTCAACTTTTACAATCGAAGTCCGCAGCCCGCGCGACAGGATGACTGTCTTTCGAGGTGCGGTCATTGTTATCGCCCGATGATTCTTAATCGTACAACAATGTTCTTCTGATTGTGCGATATGCTGAAGTATAAAAGGCGGCACCGTAAATACAAATTCGTTACTGGTCGCTGAACTACGCTGCATCAGATAGACTCCCTAAGAAGCTTTCAAACGCCAGTATAAAAATAATCAGGGCCTGTGACTGTATGGCAGCGAACGACGTGCAAGAAAGTAGCGTGCCCGCGACAGCAGTCGCTGCGAATAGCACAAAGCTAAAGTATGCAGTTAAGACTGCTCTCAGCCTGACGCTGGCTTACCTGATTCCCATGAGTCTGGGCTGGCCAATGCCGCAAACGGCCGCGACAACTGTCATGCTTATAGCGGCGACCGGTATGGTGTCTGAGTCACTTCAAAAAGGGGTGATGCGGGTTCTTGGGACCGTCCTCGGGGCTGCTATCGGTTTGACGCTTATCGCGTTGTTTCCGCAGGACCGGATGATCTATCTACTGGCGGTTTCCTGCACCGTTGCGATCATTATTTATCTGTACAACGCCTACCAGGGGGACAGTACTTTTTTCATGCTTACGGCAGTCGTTACACTGATGGTATTTAACGGTGGCGATGCGGAAGGCGCATTCCTTTACGGTGTCGACCGCGCGTTTCTCTCCGCTTTCGGTGTGATTGTCTATGCCGTGGTGGCCAGCATGCTCTGGCCTGTCAGGAGTGCAGACAATACACTCAGTCTTGCTGCAGGAGTCGCTGGCGGATACCGAGAGGCATTTGGGCGCCTGGTGCAGCGGGACATCCATGACCCATTGCCAATCGATGATTTTCTTTCCGACCTGCTGTGCAGTGGTGATGCGTTCCAGGCGCAGTTAGCAAGTGTCAAGAATCACGCAGATGGTGTAACGGACTATCTGCCTGAATGGAACAGTGTGGCCAGTAGCTACGAAGAACTGCAAGCTGTCCTTCTGCCCGCATTGAAACGGCAGGCGGGCCAACGTCTGGACCAGCCTCTGAACTATCCCCATTATATAGATGACTACCAACCCGTGCTGGATCAGTTGGAGGGACTGTTTCAAGCGGTTGATGAAGCATGGCACGGGCGCCCTACCGAGCGACCCGCGCAGCAACTGGAGATTGTGCTTAAGACAGAGAGGTTGCGCGATGCCACGCACCTGTTAGCCGCCGCTGTCGCTACCCGCGCCGAATTATTGGTTAGTATTCAACGCTCACTGCTGGATTTGCTGGCCGCTCTGGATAGTATGCTCTTCGATGAGGGACCTTTTGTTGTGGGGCGTGAGCCACAGGGTAAACCGGCTTTTATCTGGTTGGATGTGGAGAATCTGAAGACTGCGGGAAGGTCCTTTGCCACTTTCTGGATGGCCACTGCTCTTTGGATACAGTTCAATCCACCGGGCGGCTTTATGTTTGTTACCTTGTGTACCATCCTCATACCCCTCGTTTCCTACACACCGGCCACGCCGAAATTGCTGTTTATACTTTTCACGCTCGGCTTCGCTTTTGCACTGCCTGCCTACGTTTTCCTGCTGCCGCAGATGACCCACTGGCTGGAATTGGCGGCCTTTTTGTTCAGCTATGCGTTTCTCGGCTTCTACCTCTTTCAGGGGCCGGTTTCCATATTCTTCATACTGGGCCTGTTTACGCTGGGCATCCAGAATACGATGAGTTACCACGTCGACGCCATCCTGCTGAGCATGCTGATGTTCTACATGGTCTGTGCGATCCTTATTATCGCCACATCTTTCCCTTTTCCCAGTAAACCCCAGACATTGTATGCCAGCTTGCGCTGTCGTTTCTTCCGGCTTTGTGCCCGATGGTTTCGGCTGTATACGAGCGGCAACCCACTTACCTGTTTCATATCACACGCTGCGATAGGCAGTAGTACTGCCATACTGACAAAGATGACGACATGGGGAGCGCAAATTGACGACGACCTTTTCGCTGGCGATGGCCAGGCACAAGTCGCCAACCTGAATCGGGCCTGCGAACTACTGTTTGGTCAGCTACAGGTTTTGGAACTTCGTCGGCATGAATTTCTGCGTAACCCCCTGATAAGTACCGTGCAACGTAAGCGCAGCGGTAGTGCATTGGCTGCCCTTTGCGATCACCTCGCTAACCGCGGTTCAGAGCAGGTATTTACCCAGTTACTGCCTGCTGAGCAGGACATTGAGGCGCGACTCGATCAGCTGCTGGGTGATGACTATCTGGAGCGGTATGATGCACACCAATTGGCGCAATTTTATGTTTACCTGAACCTGCAAGCGTCGCTACTCGAAAGCATAATAGCCTGTCGCGACGCGCAAGCGGCAATGGATTGGCAACGCCTGGGAGAAACAAGATTTTAGAGACGCCGCCATTTGTGCTTACGGTAGCAACAAGTCTGCGGGGATTTATTCTTCTGGCGCTGTCAGCAGTGCTTGCTGCCTGCACCAGTGTAGGGCCTGACTATGAGCCGCCGGAGCAACCAAGACTGCCCTCTCAATGGAGCGACACGGAAGCCGCCGAGCAAACACGCGCAGTCGGCGCTTGGTGGCAGCGCTTCAATGATCCGGTACTGAGCGACCTCATCGAGCAGGGTGCACAACAAAATCTTTCGATAGAAGCGGCTGGTTTGCGAATCGTGCAGGCTCGGGCTGCACTGGGTATCAGTGACGCACTGATATTTCCGCAACAACAGCAGGTAAACGGAAATTTCACCGGTCTCTACCGCAATGAAGATTGGTTTAAGTCGGCTGGTGCCAGCTTCGATGTCGGCTGGGAGATGGACGTATGGGGTAAGTACGCCAGAGGCATCGAATCCAGTGAGGCCAGCTTGTACGCCTCAATTGCTTCATACCATGATGTTTTGGTGAGCATCAGTGCCGAGATTGCGCGTAATTACATTAACTATCGCACCGCCCAGGAGCGTATGTTTTTGTCGCAACAAAACATCGCCATACAGCAGCGCGTTGTTGAAATGACGCAGGTTCAGTTCGACTCGGGGAACGTCTCAGAGCTCGATGTGCAGCAGGCTAAGGCGCAACTCTACGGAACACAGTCGGCGCTTCCGCTGCTGCAAATTTCACGGCTACAGGCTCGCAATGCCATTGCCGTGCTGCTCGGTACCCTGCCGCAGGACGTTGAGCCTGTGCTCACCCGGAATGAAAGCCGTCTGATACCTGATCTTGAAAAGCGCATTACGAATTCCCAGCGCAGCGGGTTAACCCCGGCGAGCTATGGCAAGTATTCGGTGATTCCGCTTGCACCCGCACTCAAAGACAGTGTTGACGCGGAGCTGGTTATGCGCCGCCCCGACCTGCAGGTGGCGGAGCTGCTGTCACGCGCGCAGAGCGCTCGCATCGGGCTGACCGAAGCAGACCTCTATCCACAGTTCTTCCTGTTTGGTACGGTCGGTGTGAGTCAGACTGTCAGGTCTAGCAGGAGCTTCGACTTGTCTGATGCTGTCACTGCCAGTATCGGCCCGGGGCTGAGCTGGAATATTTTTCAGTACGGCCGTATCAAAAACAGCGTGCGTATTGAGGATGCGATTTTTCAGGAGACCCTCACAAACTATAACCAGAGCGTACTGGAGGCTGTCAGGGAAGTATCAAATGCCATGGAGGGATATCGTTACAATATGGAGAAAAGTAAGTACGACTTCAGTGCGGTAGAAGCTGCGATCAGGGCATTCGATATATCGTTCAATCAGTACAATAATGGGTTGGTGTCTTACCAGCGGTTATTGAGTACGGTAGAAACAATGACGCTGCGTGAGGATGCCTACGCGCAGACTCGTGGCAGTATTGCGAATCAGGTTGTGGCGTTGTACAAGGCGTTGGGCGGCGGATGGGAGCCTTTCCGCGCACAGCCAGTGGTGAGCCCGAAGACTGTGGAGCAAATGGAATCGCGCACCGACTGGGGTGACTATCTGCAGCCCGACACCCTGTCCGGGGAGGGTCGAAGTGAGTAATATACCGCATGAGCTCGCGATCGGAGATGTCTATCTTTCACCGCTGGTGCCGGTGTTTTCCATCGCCCTGCTAGCCGCCTGGCTGAGTGCAGTATTGCTGAACAAGCTGCGTCTGAGCCGCTATATCATGTTTCCTTCGGTAACTTTTCTGACGCTTATGTTGCTGTACATTTTATTGATGAATGCCTTCTGGATAGGGATATAGGTGTCGTAATCCATGCAGCGAATCAAAAAAGTCATTCTTGGAACAATCAATCTGGCATTGATCATTGTGGTCGCGTGGTACGCCTACCCTGTTTTCGAAGAGTATTTTAGTAATCCTTGGACACGCGATGGGCAGGTGCGAGGTAATGTTATTCAAATCGCTCCGCGAGTGACAGGCATGGTGACCAGAATTCCTGTCATCGATAATCAGTATGTTCATCGGGGGGATACACTGTTTGAGCTCGATCAGGAACCCTTTGAAATTGCTATTGCGCAGTCCGAAGCTAATCTCAAGCGCACCCGCATCAGCTCCCGGGCCTCGAAAATCGAGTTCGACCGGCTACAGGATATTTTCAAGAAGGATCCCGGCGCGATATCCCAGAAAGACCTCAATCGCCGGGAGGCAAATTACCTGGAATCCCTGAGCCAGATTGACGTCGCGTCAGAATCATTGCGCAGTGCCAACCTCAACCTCGGCTATACGCGCATTACGGCTCCAGTCGACGGTTACGTATCCAATGTTGATTTTCAGATCGGCACACAAGCCGTCGCCAACTCTCCTATCCTGGCCCTGGTGGAGAGTGACAGCTTTTGGGTATTCGGCTACTTTCGCGAAAGTCAGATCGGTAAGTTTGCCATTGGCGATCCGGCAAAGGTCACTCTTATGTCTTATCCCGATACACCATTGCAGGGGACTGTTGAATCACTGGGCTGGGGTATTGCTCCGTCCGACGGTAATACCGGCGTTAAACTCCTGCCCAGCATTAAACCAGTATTTCAGTGGATACGCCTCGCCCAGCGTATTCCTGTGCGTATCAAGCTGGAAGACATCCCGGATGGTGTGGAACTGCGCTTTGGGCTGACGGCTTCCGTCATGGTAATGGCCGATCAGCAATCTTCGTCAGCGGAAGAATAATCGAATATGCAAAAAATCAATGCTCACAACAATTTCTATTTTTTCACTGCAAGCCTGGTGTTACTGCTGTTAGTGTCAGCCTTTGTTAATTCGACGGCCGATGGCGAAAACACCCGGGTAATGTCGATGGTGATACTGGTGACGGAGCTCGTCGCATTTTTCAGCCTTAACCTCAGTCCTGCTTGGCGACGGTTTGTTGGCTTGATGTTTGTGTGCCTGATTGTGGGGCAGGTCTTTCGAGAGTTCACTGACTGGACCTTAGCACCTTTAGTGGGCCTGAGTGTGTGCCTGATTTTTTTCAGTGGAATGGCCTTTGCGGCGGCCCGGCAAGTTCTTTTCACCGGTGGCGTTGAGTTAAACACCATTGTTGGCACGATTGCTGTCTACCTACTATTGGGCCTGATCTGGACATTTCTTTACCTGATAACCCTGCAATTCTGGCCGGCAGGTATTAACGGGATAGAAGACCGTGAATGGCATGACAACTTCGGTCAGGTGGCTTACTACAGCTACATCACTATGACCACTGTCGGCTATGGCGATATCACCCCCGCCATCGCAGTCACGCGGACGCTGGCCTATCTGCAGGCGATCACCGGAACGTTTTACATGGCTATAGTCGTCGCCAGCATGGTTGGCGGCTTCATCAGAAAATCAAAATGAAGATCAACGAGACAGGAGAACACTATGGACAATAAAGAATCCAGCGCAGGCTTTGATCCACTCTTTGTGCGCAACATGATCGAATCGGCGCTGCGTATCGGCTTTTTGTTGGTGTTGCTAACCCTGGCGTACGATATCGTCCGACCATTCCTGACACCGATACTGTGGGGCGCAATCATTGCGATGGCGGCGTTCCCGATGGTGAAATGGCTGCAGCCGAAACTCGGTGGCCGCAGAGGCCTCGCGGCAACATTGGTCACACTGTTTTTTGTATTGGCGCTGGTGATCCCCGCGTGGTCTGTCATGGATGTCACGGTTGGCGGCCTCAAGAAGACTGCCGCGGCTCTGGAGGCGGGAGAATTGAAAATACCGCCGCCGTCTCCCAAAGTGGAGGAATGGCCGCTGGTCGGTGAGTCTGTTTACAATATCTGGAATGATGTCAGCAACGATCTGGAGGCATTCGCAGAGAAGAACGCCATGCAATTGAAAGAACTGGCCGGAGGATTGCTCAAGCGGATTGGCGGTAGTGTTGTCAGCGTGTTGATGTTTATCGCGGCGCTTCTGATCGCCGGTGGATTCATGACCTATGCTGAGAGTTGCGGCAATGTGGCGCATCGGTTCTTCGTCCGCGTGGGCGGGCTGAAACCGGGCGGTGATTGGGCTGATATGGCAGTAGCTACCGTGCGCAGCGTGTTGCAGGGCGTTATTGGCGTCGCCATCATCCAGACGATAATTATTGGTATCGGCCTTTTCGTTATGGGCATACCAGGGGCACCCCTATGGACCGCGCTCATTCTGTTTCTCGCCATCGCACAGGTGCCGACGCTGCTTATACTCTTGCCGATCATAGTGTGGGTATTTTCCACGGCCGATACCACCGCTGCTATCATCTTTACCGTCTATCAACTTTTTGCCGGTGCCAGCGATAACATACTGAAACCTATGCTGATGGGCCGGGGCCTGGATATACCGATGCCAGTGATCCTGATTGGCGCTATTGGCGGCATGATTATGTCGGGGATTATTGGCTTATTCGCAGGCGCAGTAATACTGTCCATCTTCTACAAGTTATTTGTTTTGTGGTTGGCACAGCAGGCACATGAACGATTATAGTGCGCCAGTACTCAGCGTCCATCCGCTGCGCTGCTGCGTATCGATCAACAGATCGATAGGCAGTTGAAACAGCGGGTGACTTATAGAGATGCAGTTGGCTCGTCCGCGTGATCTCGATGACTGCAACCGGCGTATATCCCTACACGTTATTCGGGTCATCATGTTATGTGGAAGCATACTGGGCAGCAGCGTCCCTCATTCGCTGACCAGCCCGGCCCCGGGCAGGAGTCGGTATGGGATTATCCGCGGCCACCCGCTCTGGTTAGCAGCGATGCGGTGGTGGAAGTTAGATCCGGATCACTCTGCCTTGCCAGCTCCAATGCCTGCCTGCGCGTGCTGGAAACTGCCAGCCCACCCACCTATTACATTCCAGCACAGCATGTGGAGTGGTCACGGCTGGTGCAAACAACCGGCAGTAGCTACTGCGAATGGAAAGGCGAGGCGACCTACTGGGCACTGGCATCAGACCCCGAATCGGGAGGCGTGGCGTGGAGTTATGCGAGTCCAAACGAGCGCTTTGCCGCTATCGAGGGATGTATTTCGTTCTATCCTAGCCGTGTGGACTGCCGCGTTAACAGTGAACAGGTCAAACCACAACCGGGTGCATTTTATGGCGGCTGGGTAACGCAGGGCGTCACCGGACCTTTCAAGGGCGAGCCCGGCACCGGTCACTGGTAGGGAATATGCGTCGACCCCTTTAACTGAGAAACGCTGCGCGCCGCTAGTGGCTGCGCATCATGGGTGGGGTAACAGCGCACAGTGGCCAAAGACAAAACATCTGTAACGATCATCTGGCTGGGGAGAGCGGGCTTGTTGCCCTTCGTCGGCTTGTCGGCGTCTTTGTATCTGGACCCGCATCATCAGCAACTCTGGTCGCAAAGTCTGGCCAGCTACACGCTGGTGATTATTTGTTTTCTGGTGGGCGCATGGTGGGGGCTTGCGCTGATTCGGCGCAGCCCGTTGGCGCTGCTGCTCAGTAACGCGGTGGTGTTGGTCGCCTTTTTTGGCCACGTATTACTGGCGTCTGGGCCTTTTTTCCTGCTTGGCGCGCTGCTGTTTCTCGCAGTAGTTGTGATCGAGAGACAACATAGCTTGTTCCACCTCCAGCCGCTCTATTATGCGCGCCTGCGCCTCCAACTTAGCTTGGTGGCAATTACATCGCTGTTATTGGCAGCGATGCATACGAGCGCATGGTGATCCAGCCTACAAATGAGCAGTTTTCGCCAGTTGTTGTGGTGTTTGAGAAGAATTGCATGGTGGCGGTGTGCGGGTCTCGCTGATAGAATTTGGCATAGCTTTCAACCCCGCGAGCTATTTTTTCAGTCCGACGGACATTGTCCAAAGCAAAGAGCTGGAGCCCGGTACCAAGATTATTGCGTTAAAAGCTTGGGAATTTGAGGTGTGAAAAGTAGACGTGGCCACCGAAGAAACCATGCTTGCCAGTGCAACAACGTCATTACAGGACAGACACGATGCGATGCGCGTTCTGGGGCATGAGCCTGAAGAAGATGCCGGCTCAGGTAGCAAAGCGGGCTGATATCCGTAGCGTGACTAATGCCTAAGCACAGCATCCTTGGCAGCAAGTCAGTACCCTCAAACCAGATTCAGGAGAAAGATTGATGACATATTTCACAACCAAAGGCCCGGACGTACGAAATAGATATCGCCCCAACACGTTAGCGACTGCCATGGTATCAGCGGGGGTCTTGTTGGCTTGCCTGGCACTCAGCGCTTGCGATGACGACCGCGGATCAACGTCCATGCAGCCTGTGGGTGAGAGCGCATCGGGTGACCATAAAGACCTGCAGAAGGAGAGCCAGATACAGGGAAAGACAGTCAGTAGCGTCGCTGCTGCTGACCCCGATAACGTTCAAACAGGCGATGTTGATAAAGACACGCGCATTCTCGGCGACGGTGAGGCGCAGCGCGTGGCCCAGTTTTCTCTGGTCACGAGTGCTTCAGCGGTGTTGCAACCCACGGAAAATTCAGTGGTGGGCGGTGAAGTCATATTTCAATTCGATGAAGAGGCACAGGAAATGGTGGTGCGCGGTAAGCTATATGGCCTGACTCCCGGTGAGCACGGCTTTCATATTCATGCGGTGGGAGATTGCTCGGCAAAAGACGCATCGTCTGCCGGTGGCCACTTTAATCCCTTTAACGCGCAGCACGGTGGGCCCGGTGACGCCCGGCATCATCTGGGTGATTTGGGCAACATTACAGCGAACGCTGATGGTATGGCAGAATTTACACTGACCGCCCCGAGATTGGGTTTTGCAGGTCCGGTATCAATTTTGCAAAAAGCCGTCGTGGTGCATGCTGACGCAGATGATCTTGAATCTGACCCCGCGGGCAACGCGGGAGGCCGCTTAGCATGCGGGGTTATTGTTGAGTCCTCAGAAGTGTTATCCGATTCACTCATTGAAGAATACGGCGACGAGCAGACTGACGCTCAATGAAACGGGGGGAATTTTGAGGGAAGCAGCGCCGCACATACGCACAACGCGGTTATCGGCGCTCAGATTGGTGCCCGCAGTGTCTTCGTTACTGCCTCAGGTAAATCTATGACGGGTCGGCTCCGCTGCCGTGGCAATGCGATAAAACACCCCTGCCGTTGCCGAGCCGCCCTGCGTTTATCCACTACAGCGCATTGCTTGGTCGCAGCGGCAGCTTATAGAGTGACTTATGATCTGGATAAAGCGGTAGCGCAAGGAAGGCGGCATAACGGTTGCCATCGTTGCAGCCCTACCACACAATGACCGCAACCGATCGTCTAATCAGGCAGGAGTGGAATGTGGGATTTTTTGCGTGGATTATATTGGGTCTTATCGCTGGCGCACTGGCAAAGCTGTTAATGCCGGGCAAAGACGGCGGCGGCTGGATTCTCACTATGGTGTTGGGTATTGCCGGTGCGTTTGTTGGTGGGTATCTGGGTTCCCTGCTGGGTATCGGAGGTGCCGCAAGTGGCGTGAATCTAGTCAGCATTGTCACCGCGACTGCAGGCGCCTTTGTACTGCTTTTCATTTACAAGCTGTTGCAATAGAAAACCAGTTTATCTATCGAGCCTCATCGCACTATGCGAATTTCTCCCGGCGGTACTTACAAGGTGCTGTATCGATATGAATTTTTGTGCAGCGGGTCGCTTTGCACCGACAATTGAACAGCAGACGTTTTCTGAATAGGTAATCCCATGACCCTGCTAGTCGTCTATCTACTGATCGCGGTTGGCGTTTCCTTCCTGTGCTCCGTACTTGAAGCCGTGCTGTTGTCTGTGACGCCGGGCTTTGTCGAGAGCCAATTGGGCATCAAACCCACTCGCGGCCGCGTGCTGAAGGACGTCAAGGAAAATCTCGACAAGTCTCTTTCCAGCATTCTTATTC
>JBDNIE010000308.1:0-2619 GCA_041688425.1 Halioglobus sp.
GACGCCCTGACGCAAGGATTGCATAGTTTGTAGTGATGATTCCAGTCTAGTCGGAGGAAGTCTGCTAACTTACGCGCTAGCAATAGCCAAATGTGTGAAACACATCTAGAGATCACGCATCCAGAGCCACAATACTATGCTCCCGGATCTGCCATTCGCTTTGGTAGCGGGAGCGCCATTCAGAAGGGGCGATCCGGACCGGCCGTCAGACGGCAATGCGCAGAGGGTTGTCCCGCCGCTTGAGCTGGGCCACTGAAAGATAGTGTTCTAAACCGGAGAAAACACCCTGCGCGCAATGGGGCACGTGGCGGTGAATCTGGAATTTCACCCCAAGTGCCGTATGGCAGCGTCGATAAAATCGGGCATTGACGTGGGAACTTAGCATCATTGCATTCTGATAGCCTTGCTCTCGAGAGACTTCGATGAGGTTACCACTGAACTCTCGGAAAAAAGAAAGTGTTCTCATGGCGGGATCAATTGCAAAACGCTCCCACATGCAAGTCGTGTCTTTACTTAAATTGAGCAGCTCCAGTTGGCTGGCCAGCGTAACATGTGAGGAAATCCGAACACCACCGATACAACGACCCTCTCGCAGGGCAACCATTATTGTTGAGCGCTTGTCCTGCTCATCTTCAGACCCGTCGAAATTGGCAAGACCGAGCTCTGCACGAAAACAGGCTTCTCGAAGTTGGTAGTACTGATTTAATATTGAGGTGTCACGGGTGGTTCTGAACTCGAGTGACACAATCGCCGCCCCCTTTCTTATAGTGACCCGATAGACGAGGCCGTCATCACTCAGCAGGGCAACAACGCCCCATCAGCTATGGGTGTAAAAAAACAGGGACCAACATCAATCCCGAGGCAACAGCATGTATAACGTGAACTGCATCACACTTTTCGAGCCCACAAAGATTACGACAATTTTTTTAGAAACACTATATTATTTTTGCTCCTTCTCAAAAAAAACATACTTTGTGGCGCGTCGCTGAGTTGGCGGCATTTCGTGGAAGCCCCCGCCGTCTAACTCCAAGCTTTGAAAATCACTACGTCTGGCCCGCAACGGCGGGAATGCCATAACGCCGGACACTAACGTCTCGACCGTCAATGGCCAGAATCACAGGGATGGCTACCACCTCACAATGACTGTTAACATTCTGCGCACAGGGCCGTGCCCTTTCCCGATGAAGAAAAATGACGCCTAAAAGCAAATTTGTAGCGGTGCTGGTCGATTATGCCCACTGGTTTGCGCTCACAAACATCTTCCTGATCCTGGCCATTGGGCTGGGCGCAGGCGGGCTCCATCTGGAGTCTGGTATCAAAGTTTTCTTCAATCCTGATGATCCTAATTTGCTGGCGCAGGAGCAGATTGAGCGCACCTATGGCAAGGAGGACAATATCCTGTTTGTGATTGAGTCCGCCACCTCCGATATCTTCACACCGCAGAATCTGGCCACCGTACAAACCATCACCGAGCAATCCTGGTTGATACCCAATTCGAGGCGCGTGGACTCGCTTGGCAACTACCTCTATCCGACAGTCGACGGCGACGATATACGCATTGCTGCACTGATCGAAGACAGTGAGTTGCTGTCCCCTGACGAGATGGCTCAAACACGGGAAATCGCCTTGTCACAGCAGGCACTTACCGGAAGACTTCTATCACAGAACGGTGCGGTCACTGCCGTCAATGTCAGTTTGAACCTGAATATGAGCGGCACTGATAAAGCGGCCGCTATCGCAGAATCAGTAAAGTATGCCCGCGACATAAGGGACGCAGCCCAACGCGCGAACTCAGACCTGGAAATTCACCTGGCCGGATGGGCACTGACCGAGCAGACACTGGCCGAAGTGACTCAGGCCGACTCGGTAAGCCTGATGCCCTTTATGTTTGGCATCGTACTGTTATTGCTGGCCTTACTGCTGCGTTCGGCGATGGCATCGCTGTGCACAATAATCTTGATTATGCTGAGCATTCTGGTCGGAATGGGCTTTGCCGGATGGATGAACATCGGCATCAATAGCGTCAATGTCGCCGCGCCCACTATTATAATGACACTTGCGATTGCAGACTGTGTGCATATTCTCAGTCCATTTCTGATGAAGCTGCGTGCCGGTGAAGACAAGCGATCCGCTCTTAACGCAAGTCTGCGAGACACTCTCTATCCCATATTGCTCACCAGTATCACTACGGCACTGGGTTTTCTCAGCATGAACTTCAGTGACTCTCCTCCATTTCAGGAACTCGGGACCATCGCCGCAATAGGAGTATTGGGTGCTCTCTGGGTCACTTTGACCGTGCTTCCGAGTTTGATACTGCTGCTGCCCTTCAAAACCGACGCAGGCGTGACCACGGGCTTGCCGTTGGCCCGGCTTGCCAGCTTCGTCACAGGTCATCACAACGCAGTTTTCTGGACTTCAATCGTTCTGATACTAGTCAGTATCAGCTTTATACCGAAACTGGAACTCAACGACGACCCCACGGATTATTTCTCCTCCAGCGTTCCGCTGTCACAAGCCATCCGCGTTGTTGAAGACAAGCTTTCAGGCAACCAGTCTCTACATTATTCTCTCGACTCAGGACGACCGCAGGGCGTGGCGGACCCTGAGTTTCTGGGCTCA
>JBDNIE010000309.1:0-3338 GCA_041688425.1 Halioglobus sp.
AAGCTGACACCTCGGCATTGTTCGGCAACAGGCGCAGAAATAGAAGGAGTCTCCGAAAAACCGGGCTTACCTGACGGCATTCGTCCCGCTGTACAGATTGTGGTTGAGGATTTTTTGATGAGCTTGGTCGGTGTGAGATCGTTCGAATAGAGCTATCAAGCCATTGATAAATATATATTTATCAATTATCGACTTCAAAATATACCGCCAAATGTACCGCCAAATATTCTTGCTGCTTCACTTGTACTGCAACTTTTAAGGGTTCCTCAGCACCACTTGTCCTGTTTTCGACAATAATTGCTGACTGAGGTTTGTGCGAAGCGCCTTAGCGTCAGGACCATCGCCGGTAGGCCAATGGATATCAGCATGCCAGCGATGATCGGACTCCTCTGGCTCAACATGAAGTCCACTTCCTGCGGCATGGCATTGCTCAATATTATGTTTCTGAAAATATACGGTGCCGTAAATGCTGTCCTTTCCTGAATTGAGCATCACCCGCGACTCGGCAGCCTCAATCTCCACTTGTTCCATCTTATCGGTGCGAAACACCGACTTCGTGAAAGGATGTTTTTTTGGTGTTAAGGCGGACTCTTTCAGCGAGTTATCTTTTCTATTTACTTCCCTAACTCGGCGAACAAACTGAGCTAAATGCTCGCCGTCAGAGATCGGCGCCGATTCGGTCTGCCGGGGCTGCACAAATCCTTTGTATGTGATCCCATATCGAATCAGGAACTCCCTCACGTATTTCATCAGCGCCATAGACACGTCTCCCTTCACCAAATATTCCAGAATAAGATAGGATATTTGATGGGCCGAAGCTCAGAGAAAAGAGGCAATTCTTTGATTGGTACCACTCCAATTGAATATATCCATCTGCTTCAGGTGCAATTTCAGGTTGCATATTCGCATCACGAATCGCAAACAAAAATTCATTTACGTTCGCAATTACCTGCGTACTTATCGGTAATGCTCCCTCTCCATCCCAGTCGTCCTCTAGCCAGGCAATATAAGAGCTACCAAATTCGCGCTGTATCGAGTTCGGAGTGGTTCCCGTCACCAAATCGTAAATTTGAGCATCAACTTTCATTGAAGCCGGGTTCGTCGCAGGTGTACTCGAACGTATATCCTTCCAAGAAACTCGGGCATACTTTCCTTGAATCGGTGACACTCCTGACGCTAATGCGGTAGCCATCATTGACATAACTCCAAGGCCTCACTTGTCATAGTATTGAAGAAAATCTTGTTCTTTTCATTACGTAATAGCTCCAAAAATTGCCACATCGCTTCACCAGTTGGAGCTGTCGCGTCAAAAGCACGAAATACATCGATATCCAAGATAAGTGATAGCGTATCTGCCTCATTTTGCTCAAATGTCTGATTAATAATCGCAGTACCTTCCGGAACCACGCTGGTTTCGATCACCAAACGTGTCAAAAAGTTCTTCAGCCCTTGGTTCAAGGCTGTAGGTATGCGCGGGGCATTATTCAAATACTGATCAAAATTGATTACATCGGTCTCTGGAAATGGAACTGTCAGTACATTGATATAACGCACAGCGAGCCTGCCAATAGGTGCCCCCCCCAAAGCAAAACTCATCTCCCAGACCCGTTGCGCAACGGAAATTAGTTCGCTCCAGTAACTGTAAGGCGCTAAACGACTTACCACCAAACCCTGCTGTCTGATCTGCACTATAAACCGGCCGTCTTCGCTCTCATAGCGATAGCCTCCATGAGCCCTTGACGTGCCGTGTTTCACCTCGCCTTGCTCATGCTGAATATGAAACTCGGCAACGAACATATCAACAGGCTCCTTAAAACCTGCAATTGGCCCATGATACAAGTCTGCAACCGGCCACGGTTCCATTACTTGAATATCCACGACAGCCTCTTTAATAGGGGCGTTGGGCAGGTGCGGGTAATGCTCATTCATTTAATATGCAGTCAATCGCCATAATGCAACTAGTGCTGTACTTTACAATATAGAATACCCAATAAGGAAGCTCGCTCCTGGTTATTAGTAAGTAGCACGCACCAGGGCCATTTGTTCTCGGATACGATCGATATCCCGCTGCTCCCGTTCTATCTTCGCGTGATATTGCATGTTCACCGCCTGCATCTCGGTCGCAAGGCTTTCCCGGAATTGCGCACCGGCCAAGTTGTTCATGGCGTTCTCCTGACGACGGTCCAGAGCAGCTATCTTTAAGTCTCGCTCTCTTACCAGCTGACTTACTTTCTTTTCCCGGTGCTCTATCTCCCTTTCCGCATCGCGTATCGTGTTGTTGGTTGTTATGCGATCCCAGGACTCCTGATCAGCGTGCACGCTGCCGCTCCTCTCCGGCGCCGAAATGGTGCCTTGGGTGGCATCCGCTCCGCAAGGTTGCTGGCTGAAAATCGGCTGACCCCATTTATCTTTGCATTGGTAGAAAGAAGTTTCCGCGGCGACGGGTGTACTTATTGCCAGGAGTATTACGATCAGTTTATATCGGCCCATGGTTCCCTCCATTTTGGGTCTGCATTTGCTACTTGAGGCCGCTCGATGTTCAACAGATTTACACCGCGGAGGCAGCCTCTATTTTTGTGTTCTTCGTGATCATAGCCCCAACAGCTTGATTGGCAAGAAGTTAATTGTCCTCCTTTTCGAGTTGCTCCTCAGTTCGCTCACACTCTTCCATCCGCAGCCGCGGCTGCTTTCGCCGCCAGCAGCATGTCAAACACCACCCTCTGAAACCCTGCCTGCAACTCCTTACTGTTGAGGTACTGCATCATCTGGTTTTGATGCGCGTCGCCGCTCTCCATAACCGCTTCGTCCAGGGCACCTGGGAAATCCCCCAGCAAAGCCTGCTCTGCTGAATTATTGGCAATCTGATGCATAACGGTCTCGTTCTCACTCATCTTGTCACGGATTGTGTAGGCGTAGTTTATGAGATCCTGATTACTCAGCCCATCTGTAACAAACAGGTCGTTCAGGCGGGCAATGATTTGCGATAGCTGCTCTTCTTGCTTGTTTTTGGGCTTGCCCGTGCCGAGATCCGTGCCGGGATAAAGCCCTGTGTCCGCACCCTCCTTAACCATCATATTTAGGGTCAGAGTAAGATTCTTGGCTAGTTTTTACTCCGACCCCGAATACCTCTGCTTGTTCGCCCCCCTTACACTATTCCTTCCGGAGCAGTACGCACCTTCGCCACAGCTATCCAAATTATCGCCTCGCCATGCACCTGGATCACAGTCGCCGCGCCTCTACTCCCTCGCCACGACCGTGTCGTACAACCCATAGTGAGTCAGCCCCTTGTGGCTCTCGATACCCGAGTAGCGCAGCGAGGCATCTTCATAACGTCGGAA
>JBDNIE010000310.1:0-24248 GCA_041688425.1 Halioglobus sp.
ATTGCTTGCGCCGGGTTCGCCTGTTTAACCGCCAAACTGATCTGAAATGTCATGCCTACGTGATCCTTTGCGTCATTGAGTGGCCGCTACTGCTCACTGATACTGGGAGCCCAAATCCATGTCTCTATCACGGAGGGCTGTGACTGTGTCGCAACCGGAAATCCTCAACCAGTCATTTGAACTGGGTTACACCTACACTCGCTCCACCGGTCCTGTGATCGGTCGTTTCCTGACCGAACTCAAAAAACGCAAGATCGTTGGCATCAAGGCCAGCGACGGCAGGGTGGTGGTGCCTCCTATGGAGTACGACCCCGATACCGCCGCTGAACTGAGCGAATTCGTGGAGGTGGGCCAGCAGGGCGAGATCGTCAGTTTTGCCTGGGTGAAGGAGCCGCGTGAAGCTCATCCCATGCAGGTGCCCTTTGCATGGGCGATGATCAAGCTCGATGGCGCCGACGTCCCCATGATTCATTGTCTGGCGGCGGCCGCCGAAAGTGATATCGCCACTGGCGCACGCGTGCAGGTGGTATGGGCTGACGAAACCATCGGTTTCATCACCGATATTCGCTGCTTCGAATTGGTATAGGAGAGAGTACGCTATGAGCGATGAACAGGACGTAATTACCAGCATCAAGAGCCCCAGCTACCTCAAGTACAACTTTACTGCGGGTGCTGCGCCGGCGCGCTTCCTCACTCAGATCAAGAAAGGTGTGTTGACCGGGCAGCGTTGCCCCAAGTGTTCGGCGGTGTATTCACCGCCGCGCGGCTCCTGCGCCGCCTGTGGTGTCCCCACTGAGGAAGAGGTGGTGTTATCCAATAAGGCGACGGTGCAGTCTTTTACCATCGTCTCCATCCCTATCCCCAATAACCCGATCGAGCCACCGTATGTTATCGCCAATCTGGTGCCGGACGGCTCCAATATTTCCTTTATTCATCTTCTCAGCGAGTGCGTGAACGCAGAAGTGCACATTGGCCAGCGCGTGACGGCGGTCTGGAAGCCAGAGGCCGAGTGGGATTACGCCATGGATAACATCCGTTACTTTACGCCCATCGATGAGCCCGATGTGCCGGTGGATAAGATTGGCAAGTTACCTGTAACCGGCTGGGAGGGCTGAACGATGAGAGACATAGCAATAGTAGCCTATCAGCAAACCGACAGCGTCTCCGACGCCGGCGCAGTCAACGAGGTTGAGTTGATCATGCCGGTGCTGCAGCGCGTTTATAAGCAGGTTGGCCTGAAGAGCGCACAGGACGTGGACTTCGTGTGTTCCGGCAGTTGCGACTACCTACAGGGTGCGGCATTTGCCTTTGTGGCGGGTGTTGATGCACTCGCTGCGGTGCCGCCGATCAAGGAATCCCACGTAGAGATGGATGCGGCCTGGGCCCTGTATGAAGCCATACTGAAGATCCGTATGGAGCAGGCGGACTCGGCGCTCATTTACGGGTTTGCCAAATCCTCGCCGGGCGAATTGCCCATCGTGTTGTCGCAGCAACTTGACCCTTACTACCTCGCGCCGCTGTGGGTTGATAGTATTTCGCTGGCGGCGATGCAGGCGCGCTTGATGCTGGACCGTGGCTTAATCACTGAGCGAGACATGGCCGAGGTGGTGTCGCGCTCGCGTCGCAATGCCATGAACAACCCGCATGCTCAGCTCTCGGGCGACATTTCTATTGAGGACATCCTCGCGGAGGAAACCTATCTTTCACCGCTGCGTAAGGCGGACTGCTCCCCGATTTCGGACGGCGCCAGTGCGATGGTCATTGCCACAGTAGAAAAAGCGAAAGAGTGGGGCTTGCCGTACGCGGTGATCAGCGGTATCGATCATTGCATTGAAACGCATAACCTCGGCATGCGCGATCTCACTGATTCGGCGTCTACCCGCATTGCGGCTAACCGTGCGGGCATGAACAACGGCGTGGTGGATGTGGCCGAGCTATACGCACCGTTCAGCCACCAGGAAATTATTCTGTCGCGGGCCCTGGGGCTTGATAAGCACACTGTCATCAATCCGAGCGGCGGCGTACTGGCGGGCAACCTGATGATGGCCTCCGGCTTGTCGCGCATTGGCGAGGTTTTTAATCGTATTGTCAGTGGTGAGGCCAGTAGGGGTGTCGCTCATGCGACATCAGGCCCCTGTCTGCAACACAACATGGTAACGGTCTTGGAAAAAGCGGGAGACGCATAATGGCTAATTTGGCAGCGGTGGTCGGCATTGGTCAGACCAAATACACCAAAGAGCGAGGCGATGTTTCTATCGCTGGCCTGGTGCGCGAGGCGGCGGTAAAGGCCTTGGACGACGCAGATCTCACCTGGGATGATATCGATGCCGTGATCCTGGGTAAGGCTCCCGATATGTTCGAGGGCATTATCATGCCGGAAATTTACCTGACCGACGCGTTGGGCTGCAATGGCAAGCCGATGTTGCGCGTTCACACCGCCGGTTCCGTGGGCGGCTCGACGGCCTTGGTGGCCGCTTCGCACGTGCAGAGCGGTATGTTCAAGCGCGTATTGACCGTAGCATTCGAGAAGCAGTCAGAGTCCAACGCCATGTGGGCGTTATCTAATCCGCAGCCTTTTTCCACCCACTTGAACGCCGGTGCTGGCGGTTATTTTGCGCCCATTATTCGCGAGTATATGCGCCGCTCCAATGCACCCTATGATGTCGGTATCAAGGTGGCTGTGAAGGATCGCCTGCACGGTGCGCGCAATCCGCTGGCGCACTTGCAGAAGCCGGATATCACCATGAAAGAAGTCGAAGAGTCCTTCATGTTGTGGGACCCGATTCGTTTCCTTGAGTCGTGTCCTTCGTCGGACGGTGCCTGTGCCATGGTGATTGCCAATGAAGAACTGGCCACCAAGTCGCCGAAACCTCCGGCCTGGATTCGCGGTGGTGCTATGCGCTCAGAGCCAACCATGTACGCGGGTCGCGAGGAAGTGAGTCCGCAGGCCGGTCGTGACTGTGCCGCTGATGTCTACAAACAGGCGGGGATTACCAATCCGCGCAAAGATCTCGATTGCGCCGAAGTGTATGTGCCTTTCAGCTGGTACGAGCCCATGTGGCTTGAGAACCTCGGCTTTGCGCCTGAGGGCGAAGGCTGGAAATTGACGATGGAAGGTGCCACCTCACTGGACGAGGGCGGCGATATTCCGTGGAACTGCTCTGGTGGCGTGTTGTCCTCCAATCCAATTGGCGCGTCTGGCATGATTCGTTTTGCCGAGGCGGCGCGGCAGGTGCGCGGTGATGCCGGCGCGCATCAGGTTGAAGGTGCAAAACTGGCCTTGGGGCATGCCTATGGCGGCGGTGCGCAATTCTTCTCTATGTGGGTTGTCGGCTCGCAAAAGTCGTAACGTACACCTTTGAAAGAACGCAGGAGTAATAAGACGATGGCCAAGCACTACAACATTGCCGATCTATACGAAATGGTGGCGGACAAGGTGCCCACACGCAGCGCGTTGGTGTGCGGAGAACAACGCGCTACTTATGGAGAGCTCGAACAGCGCGCCAATAAACTGGCTCACTACCTGACACAGCAGGGTGTGAAAGCGGGCGACCATGTCGGATTGTACCTCTACAACTGCAACGAATACCTGGAGGGCATGCTCGCCTGTTTCAAGATTCGCGCCGTACCCATCAACGTCAACTACCGTTATGTTCAGGAGGAATTGCTGTACATCTTTGACAACGCAAATATGGTCGCTTGTATCCACAATCAGGAGTTCATACCGCATATCGCTGAGGTGCGCCAATCGGCACCGGATCTGAAAACTTTGATCTATGTGCGCGACGAATCCGCATGCGATCCGGCGCTGATCCACTCTGTAGAGTACGAAGCCTCTATGGAAGGCCAGAGTGACAAGCGAGATTTCGCCGAGCGCGCAGATGACGATTTGTTCATCCTCTATACCGGTGGCACTACCGGTATGCCCAAGGGGGTGATGTGGCCGCACAAAGCAGTATTTTTTGCCGCTATGGGCGGCGGCGGCTGGTTTCACCCCGACGGTGCGATCACCGATCCCGAACAGATCGCCGGACGTGTGGGCGATTTCGCTATTGTTGGTATGGCGCTGGCACCGCTCATGCACGGTGCCTGCTGGTGGTATGCCTGCATACAATTGCTCGCGGGCAACTCTGTCATACTGAACCCCGGTCGCTCGTTGGTCGGTGAAGATGTGTGGGATATCGTCGCCAACGAGAAGGTTAATTCTATCTCTATCGTTGGCGATGCGATGGCCGTTCCGCTGCTCGATGCACTGGAAGCCAATGCCGATCGTTGGGACTTAACATCAGTGTTCAATATAGGCTCTGGAGGCGCAGTGTTTTCGGAAACCAAGCAGGAAGCATTCCGGCAGATGTTCCCCAATGTGTTTATTTCCAACTCCTTCGGTTCATCCGAGAGCGGCAATATGGGCTTCGACGGTGGCGGCAAAAAAGGACAGGGACTGGGTAACATTGTGAAAAGCGAATTCATGTCTGTTATCCACGACGTCGAAGGCGAACCGCATCGGCACGTTGAGCGTGGCGAGATGGGTATTTTCGCGCGCAGTGGCCACATACCCGTTGGCTACTATAATGACCCGGTAAAGACTGCAAAAACGATCGTCGATGTCGACGGCAAGCCCTGGTTACTATTGGGTGATGAGGCGCGACTTGAAGACGATGACAGCATTACCGTTTATGGTCGCGGTTCCAATTGCATCAACTCCGGCGGTGAGAAGATTTTCCCGGAGGAAGTTGAGCAGGCGTTGAAAGCCAACCCCGATATTTTTGATTGCCTGGTGGTCGCGACGCCAGACGAGCGTTTTGGCAGCCGCGTTACCGCTATTGCTGCGCCGCGAGGCAACGCCAAGTTGTGCCTGGCCGATATTCAGGAGCACGCGCGGAAGCATATTGCAGGGTATAAGGTGCCACGTGAATTGCACGTGGTGGATGAAGTGCCGCGCGCGCCCAGTGGCAAGCCGGCGTATCCGAAGGCGCTTGAGATTGCTCTGGCAGGGAAACACAAAGTCGCCTGACCATTGTCAGACGGCCCGCTGGGGGTAAGCTGTTCAATGCTCAGAGGGCTGAGATATTCGCTTTGAACGGCTCACCCCCACCGGGCCTTGATCTGAGGCTGTTCTGGACGGTTTTCGACTTAGGTTTTAGGGTGAATGTGGTCACGTCACCGTGTTAGGGGTCTGGTCCGGTAAAGCGCCTGCGACGAGTATCTCAGCCCTCCGAGGAGCGGGGGCTTTGCCGGAGCTGACCCCGCCGACCGCTGATCCAACCCCGACAAACAACGTACGCAACAAACCCAAAAACAATCAGACGCAAGGAAACAACCATGGCAGAACTCGATATCAGCACCAAAAACTGCATCGTTGAACAAGACGGTAATGTCCTGATCGTTACCCTTAACCGCCCCGAGGCCAAGAACGCTTTCAGCCCCGAAATGCTGCTGGGTATGTACAAAGCATGGCGCCGGTTGGACGAAGACGACAGCCTAATGTGCGCCATCCTTACTGCTAATGGCGATACCTTTTGTGCCGGTATGGATCTCAAGGCTGGCGCCGATGGCGAGCACCGCTCCACGGATGAGTTTATGGAGTTGATGGCCACAGTGCCTAACATTCACTGGCAGGCGTTGCTGCGCGACAATCGGCCCAATAAGCCCCTGATTCTCGCAGTTGAAGGCTATGCACTAGCGGGTGGAACAGAAATTTTGCAGGGCACCGATATTCGCATTGGCGCAGAGAATGCCATTTTTGGTGTCACTGAAGTGGCGCGCGGACTGTACCCTATGGCCGGCTCAACCATTCGTCTGCGACGTCAGATTCCTTACTGTCTGGCGGCAGAAATATTGCTGTGTGGAGAGCATATCACCGCGCAACAGGCTCTCGATTTTGGTCTCATCAATAAGCTGGTGCCCGCGGGCAAGACGCTGGAAGTGGCAAAAGAGTACGCCGCAAAAATTTGCGCCAATGGGCCGCTCGCGGTGCAAGCCGTCACTCGCTCGCTGCGTGAACATCAGGAGTGTATGTCGGAAGAAGACGCCATGTTAGCTTCCGACCAATTGGCCAATCCGGTGTTTGCGTCGGCTGACGCAAAAGAGGGAATGCGGGCCTTTAAGGAAAAGCGTAAAGCCAACTTTACCGGCAACTAAGGGCGTTAGCCTGGTAAAAGTGTTTGGCGGGAGGTCGACGTCGGCGAATTTTGCTAGGCTACAATCCATTCCATTCGCAACCCGGCCACAACCCATGAGTAGCCCGATGACTGAAATATCCATCACTGAAAGATCCACGGCTGAGCGCGCCACCATTTTTGACGAGATCGTCACCTCACGTCACTCCTTGCGCGCTTTCCTGCCGCAGCGGGTAGACGATGCAACCCTCGCGACAATCTTTAATGTGGCACAGCAATCGCCCAGTAACTGTAATAGCCAGCCCTGGGTAACGCATGTGGTATCGGGTGAGAAGCTGGAAACGCTGCGCCGTGAAATGCCCGAGCGCTTTAGCGCGGGTAATATCAGCATGGACTTTCCCTACGACGGTGTGTATCACGGCGTCTACAAGGAGCGCCAATACGGCGCCGCACAATCGCTGTATGCCGCCGCGGGTATCGCGCGCGAGGATAAAGCGCGCCGCAACGTGCAGTTCATGCGCAACTTTACGTTCTTCGACGCACCGCATGTCGCGTTCCTGTTTTTACCAGAGCCATTTGGCCTGCGCGAAGCGGCCGATCTTGGCATGTATGCACAAACGCTGATGTTGACCCTGACCGCACACGGTCTCGGCAGTTGCCCACAAACCGCGCTGGGGTTTCAGGCCGACTATGTGCGCGAACATCTGGGCATTGAAGACAACAACAAGCTGCTGTTTGGGATTTCTTTTGGCCATCCCAATCCCGATGATCGGGTGAACGCCTGCGTTACCGGCCGCGCAACACTGCCAGACGCTGTGTCGTTCCATTCCTAGTTGCACTCAAGAAAGGGCATGCTCATGACCGATTTTATAAGAACTGAAAACCGCGATGGGGTGCTGATTGTTACTCTCAATCGTCCGGAGAAGAAGAACGCTATCAACACGCAGATGTGGATACACATGCGTGACACCTTTCGCGCAGCTGCCGCTGACGACGATGTGGTCTGTCTGTTGCTGTGTGGTGCAGGCGATAATTTCTGCGCCGGTGTTGACCTTACAAGTTTTGGTGATGTGGCTGAGGGAGAGGAGCATCCGTTTGAGTCAGCGGCGCGTGCCGTGGTCGAGTTCGACAAGCCTATGGTCGCCGCCGCGCAAGGTGTGGCGATCGGTGGTGGTGCTACGGTGCTGTTTCATGCGGACATTGTCTATGTGGCCCAGAGCCTGCGCATGCGGCTGCCGTTTGCCAACCTGGGCCTAGTGCCAGAGTGGGGCAGTAGCTATATGCTGCAGGCTAATATTGGTGCCCAGCGTGCGGCGGAGTTGTTTTATACAGCGCAGTGGATAGACGCAGACAAGGCATGTAGCTCGGGTATTGCCGCCGCTGTGCTGCCAGACGCCGATCTGTTTGATCATGCGTTTGCCAAGGCGCAGGAGATTGCCCAGTGGCCGGTCAACTCGCTGCGGGAAATAAAACGCAGTCTGCGGTTACATCACCTTCCGGCCATTGACGCAGCGATCAATGCCGAGCAGGCAGGCATGCAGCGTCAGGGTGGCTCGCCGGAAAACATTGAAGCCATTACCGCTTTCATGGAGAAGCGGCCGCCTAATTTCAGAAAGCGCCAGGCGTAAGCAGATTCAATCTGGTCAGGCTGCGGCGATTTGCACCGGCACACCGTTGACGACACTGGTGCCGGATGGGATGCCCATGCCATTACCTGGTTGGTATTCCTGTGTAGGCAGGGTTGCACCCTAATAGCCGCGAGGGTCGGTGCGCGGCTATTAACGAATCGTTAACAATGGCCAAGGGGAAGTTTGTTATATATACCTGTTAGATGGCATATCCTGTGATCCGTCATTAGCCAATGTGCGTATATGATGCGGTACCGACTCTATAGCCAAAATAAAGGAATGACATGAAATTTGCCTATCACGCCACGATGTGCCCACCCGATCAGTACCTGCCGCTAGCCCTGGCTGCAGAGGCCGCCGGTTTTGATACGTTCACCTTCCCCGATAGCATTTGCTATCCGAAGGAAGGGTCGGATGTGTACCCCTACAATGACGATGGTACGCGAGAGTTTCTGGACGGCGTGCCCTTTTTAGAGCCCTTCATCGCGATACCGTATTTGGCGGCAAAGACGGAAAAATTGCGCTTCACTACTTCAGTGATAAAACTTGCCATTCGCCAGCCCGTGATCGTCGCCAAGCAGCTTTCCAGTCTCGGGGTGATGATCGGTGACCGCTTTGGCTTCGGCGTGGGTATCAGCCCCTGGCCTGAAGACTTTCTGGCGTCACAGATTCCGTGGGAAAAGCGCGGCAAGCGCATGGATGAAATGATGGAAATCGTCAACGGACTGATGAGCGGTGAGTACTTCGGTTATGACGGTGAAATTTTCCAGATGGATCCGATCAAGCTCTGTCCCGTGCCGGATCACCATATTCCGCTGCTGGTCGGCGGTCATGCCAAGCCGGCTCTGCGCCGCGCCGCGCAGTTGGGTGACGGCTGGATTTCCGCGGGCTCATCACTGACGGATTTACAGCAGATGATTGGTGAGATTGAAACGTTGCGCAAAGATTGCGGTCGGGATCATCTGCCCTTCGAGTACCATGCGATGACCGAGGCTGCTTACACCGTTGAGGGTTTGCACAATCTCGTTGACGCCGGTGTTACGGAAGTCATTATTGCTTTCCGCAATCCTTATGATGCCAAGCCGGATACGCAGACGGTTGATGAAAAAGTGGGCATGATTAATTGGTATGCTGAGAATGTGATAGGGCCTTATCACGCAGCTGCAGGACAATAACCGTTAGCGCTGGAAGCATAGTCAATGTGACCAGCGCGGCGCCTATAATGCCGAACATCACTATTGCACCCACGCCGCGGTAAAGCTCGGTACCCGCCCCGGGAATCAATACCAGGGGCGCCAAACCCACCAGCGTAGTAATCGTAGACATGGCGATCGGTCGCAGCCGCACATCAACGGCCTCTGCCACGGCAGCCACAGCATCCATTCCCTTGTGTTGTGCGTTGTCAACCGCCCGGTGCACGACCAGAATAGGATTGTTGACCACCGTACCCATCAGGATCAGAAAGCCCAGCATGGAAATCATGTCGAAGGGCTGCACAATGGCCGTCATGCCGACCCAAGGCAGCAATCCACCAATGCCATTGAGCAACGCCAAGCCCACGATGCCCCCAGCGACGCCCAGAGGAATGGACGTCATGATCAGCAGTGGATAGCCCCAGTGGTTGAAAATCGCGACCATCAATAAATAGATTACTAATAGGGCGATCAGGTAGTTGCTAACCAGCGAGTCACGGGTGGCATCCAGTTGGTCCGCCGCTCCGGAAATCACAATATCCACATTTGCCGGGATCTGGCCGTTCTCACGCAGGTAGTCGACCAGTTCAGAGCGCACTTTTTCCACTCCCGTTTCCAGCGCGACACTGCGTGGTGGAATGATATTCAGGCTGACCGTGCGGCGCCCATTGACGCGCCGCACCGAATTCGTATCGACAGTTTCCACGATCTCCGCCAGCGCACTCAGTGGCAGCACTTCTCCGGTCGGGGTGTACGCGGGCAGCTGTGATAGCTTGTCCAGCTCGACATCGCGGCCCGCTGCACTGTAGAGGTAAATGTCGATCTTGTCGTCCTGGAGAAAAAACTCATCGACGTAGCTGCCGTCCGTCATGGCCGCTACGATGAAGCCGAGATCTTCACTGGACAGACCGAGTTCTGCCATGCGTTCCCAGCGCGGCCTGACTTCAATCATGGGTTGAGCCAGCGACAATGAAGCGGGCTGGCTCTGGATACGGGGCTCATCGAACACTTCGCCGGCGCGATTGTAGGCCGCCTGTGCCACCTCGTAGAGTGTGCCCAGATCAGGACCGGCGATGTCGAGATTAATGCTGCGCGTACCACCGTCATTGCTGGTGATGATAGAACCGCGTGCCGCAAAGGCGCGCATGCCGGGATACTGGCGATACAAGCTGGTAAGGGCGTCCATCAGCGCGTCGACGTCCGCCGGGTCAGACGGTTCCGAGATGATACGCATGGAGTCCGCACCAACCCTCATGTTGTAATAGGCAATCGGTGGTATATCGGTATCGCCACGCTTGAATGCTGTGGAGTCTGCTTTCACATGGGGTAGCAGTCGTGTTTCGATCTCTGCGGCAATGCGTGCCATGGCATTCAGGTTGTAACCTGGTGGCGCATTCATTGAAGCAAAGACTTTTGGCTCTTCGCCTTCTGGCAAGTATTCCGCAGCGGGTGTCAGCCAAACCATCACCGCTGTGCTCAGTAGCGTTGTGATTGCGATGCACAGGTATCTGCTGGTCGTTGTGCGCAGGACACCATTGACTATCCGCATGGTCGCGCGATGGGCGCGCTTGCCAATGTGCCTACTGCTATCCAGGGGTTCAGTACTGCTGCCGGCAAAGCTCAGGCGCGCTGCAATCGCAGGCACTACTGTTACGGCAACCAGCATCGAGGCGAGTATGGCGGCAGAAATCGCGATGGCAACATCGGAATAGAGTTGCCCGGCTTCCTGTTCGATGAAGGCGACCGGTATAAAGACCAGCACTGTGGTCAGGGTAGAAGCAAAAACGGCGGGCCATACCTGGCGCACACCCTCGACCGCGGCGCGCAAGCGTTCAGCGCCCTTGCGGCGTTCCAGTGCAATGCTTTCCAGTACGACAATACTGTTATCCAGCGTCATACCGATGGCAAAGGCGATGCCTGCAAGCGAGATCACATTGATGGTGCGTCCGGCGAGCAGCAGACCGAGAAAGGCAACGATGATGCAAATGGGTATGCCTATCACGCCGGCCATTGTTGTTTTAAAGGAGCGCAGGAACAGGTACATGACGAATGTCGCAAGCAGTGCGCCGAGTATCAGGTTCTGCCAAACGTTGGCGATGGATTCTTCCACATACACCACATCGTCAGCCATGTGTTCGATACGCAGGCCCGCGGGCTCCAGCACTTCCCGGTTGATGGCGGCGACTTCGCCGGTTATCTCCCGCTTGATATCGATGACGTTGGCACCGGATTCCTTGCGCAGTGTCACGAACAGGTTCTCGTCGCCGTTGAAAGATGTGAGAGCCTCTTCCTCGAAATGATCCAGCTGCACGGTGGCGACATCCGACAGTCGTATAACGGCATCACCGCGACGCGCCAGCACCAGTGAGGACAGCTCACGCAAGTCTTCAAATCGACCTACTGTGCGCAGTAGGTACTGGCGCTTGCCGGCTTCCACAGTGCCGCCAGATCGATCCCGGTTGCGGCTGCGCAACGTGTCGCGAACGTCAATCAGCGAAAGCCCGCGCTGCGCCAGTCGCGCAGGATCGACCAGAATCTGGATCTGCCGCTCGACGCCGCCGTACACACCCACCTCAGAAATGCCCGCTACGCTGGCCAGTCGTGGTTTGACCGTGTCCTCCACAAAATCCAGCGACAGGCCCATATCGCGTTGGCGCGGATTGCCCGGAAGCGGTGTGATACTGAAAAACATAAAGGCATTGCTGGAGAAAGAGTTGGCGTAGATACGCGGTTCATCCACTGCTTCCGGATAGGACGGCACCTGACTCAGGGCATTGTTCACCTGTATCAGCATCTGCGTGATGTCAGTGCCCAACGGAAACTCCAGCTCGATCTCGGCGCGGCCACTGTGCGCCGTGGCTACAATACGCGAGAGATTGGGCAGGTTGCGCAGGTATTCTTCCTGCTCTACCAGAATTTCCTTTTCGACATCCTGTGGCGTGGCGCCGGGCCAGACGGTGCGTACGCTGATAACCCGTATGTCGAGGTCGGGTATCATTTGCACGGGTATACGCAGCGCCGCCACGATACCCAGCACGCAGACGATTAATACAGTGACTGTTATCAGGGTGCTGCGTTGGATAATGGCCGCGAGCATGATGTTACCGGGGCCGCTCGGGCAGTACTGCGATGCGCTGCCCATTTTGCAGTGCTTCGTTGCCCTCGACTACGACCTGCGCCCCGGCGGACAGTCCTTCGCGGACTTCTACCATGCCGTCAAATACGGCCCCGGTAGCGACTCGGGTTTCGATCGCCTTCAGACCGTCAGGCGTGTCTTCGACCACCCACACCACGGCGCGGCCATCGGGAAATTTCAGTATGGCATCGCGCGGCACTGTCAGGCCGCTGCGCCCGCTATCAAGCGTAAGTTGCGCGCGTGCGGACATACCCGGCAGCATTCTTGTATCATTGTCTTGCGCCTTTATGCGCAGCAGGAAAGTGCGAACACCGGGGTCGGTGACCGGGACGATAGTGGCGATGATGCCCGGTCGTCCCTCGTTCGCATTATTGCCCAGGTTATAGGTGACCGGCGTGTTCAGTGCTATATCGGCCAGATAGTCTTCTGATACTGGAAAATCCAACCGGAGATTCTGTGTGGCAACCAATGTCAGCACGGGCTGACCGGGGGTCACCCACTCACCCAGCTCGGTTGCCTTTGCGCCCACGACCCCGCTGAAAGGTGCGCGCAGTTGGTGGCGATCCAGGATGCCTTTGCTGTAGCCTTCCTCCGCTTCGGCGCGTTGCAGGTCGGCGTCGTCCTGTGCCACTTCGGCCTCGAGGTCACGCACCACTGATTCCGCGATACTTTGTTGCGGAATGAGTGCCCGCGCTTCCGTGAGACGCCGTTTGGAGTCAGACGCTGCCAAACGCGCAGTTTTTGCGCTTGCCTGTGAGCTTTGCCACAGCCGTCGTGCCAATAGCGGGTCCAGCTCCATCAGTATGTCCCCGGCCTTTACCTCGCTGCCAGCATCTACGTGTAAGGCAGTGACCAGCCCCGCCGTCGCGCTGGAAAGCTGCGCGGCGCGCGGTGATGTCACTGTCCCCGTCACGTAGATCAGTTGCTCGATGGGCCGTTCCGCGACAATACCGACTCTGACGGGTGCGCCGGCATCCGGTTGGGCCAGCGCCGCCGCGGCAAACAGGACGGAGAACAAGACGGAGAATACTAGCATCGTCGCGCAGATGCATTTAGACAAAGCTGAAAAAAGAAACACGCTGGACACCTGGTGTAGTCGAGGAAAAACGGTTGCCTGCAGGAGGGCTGGCTGTGCGGAATTTTCACATGTTTGAGAGTATTACGCTATTCCCCAAGCTATGGATTTGGTCAATCGTGCTGCGAGATGCAGGGCGACCACCGGATCGCGGATTGCTGTTAGCGCACAATAACAGTTAGACCTGAATGGCCCTTATTGAAGCGGCTGGACCGGCGCCAACGCGAGTAGAGCTTTTCGGGACACGCCGTAAATGCATACCCATAAAGAGGGGCAGGCTCTCCCTGTAGGCTCGCACCACGGATGGCCGCCCGCCCTTCACGGTTGCACGAAATCCGTGACCTCAAGATTAAAGCCCGACAGCGCGTTGAAACGCACGGGCGCCGACATCAGGCGCATTTTCCCCAGGCCCAAGCGTTTCAGAATCTGCGAGCCCGTGCCGATGAGTCGGTAGTTTTGCACACCCGCCGCACTGCCAGGCGTCGCGACACTCGTCGGTTCCGGAAACTGTAGTACCTCGGATAGTTGCTGGTGCGCACTGACATGCTGCCCGATCAATACGACGGCACCGTTATCTTCAGCAGCAATGACCTGCATGGCGCGACGGTAAGACCAACCCTGTTCCCCCTCGATACGAGTGCCAAGAACATCGCGCAGCGTATTGACCGTCTGCACGCGCACCAGCGTCTCGCGCTGCTCATCCATGGTCCCGCGCGTGAGTGCGTAGTGCACTGTGTCGTCGATCAGATCGAGGAACGTGTGTAGCTGGAACTCTCCGAATTCTGTTTGTACGGTCTTGCAGTCGCGCAGCTCGATCGATTGCTCGTGCATGGCGCGGTATTGGATAAGGTCCGCAATAGTGCCCATGCGCAAATTATGTTTTGCGGCAAACACTTCCAGCTCAGGTCGCCTGGCCATGGTGCCGTCTTCATTCATAATCTCTACGATCAGGGCGGCGGGTTCAAAGCCTGCCATGCGCGCAAGGTCAACACCGGCTTCGGTATGGCCGGCGCGGCGCAGCACGCCGCCGGGCTTGGCAACCAGCGGAAAAATATGACCGGGCTGTGCGATATCGGCAGGGGAGGCATCGGCTGCAATCGCCTGCAGCACTGTATGCGCGCGTTGCATTGAACTGATACCTGGCCCTTGACGCTGTGCCGCGTCAATCGAGACGGTGAAGTTGGTTTCATGCTGCGAGCGGTTATCGCGCACCATCAGCGGCAATTGCAATTGCCTGGCGCGCTCCACCGTGATCGGCATGCAGATCAGACCGCAGGCCTCGCTGGAGAAAAAAGTGATGATTTCCGGGGTGACAGCTTCTGCGGCGACGATAAGGTCGCCCTCATTCTCACGATCCTCATCATCCATCAGGATGACCATTTTGCCGGCGCGAATATCATCAAGAATATCCGGTACGCTACTCAGTGCCATGTTGCGGTCTCCAATTGGTGCGACACGCACCTTACCAAACTGTATACGTTGGCCATCGGCAGCGGACTATAGCAGTTCGATGGCGACAGCGGTGGCTTCTCCACCGCCAATGCACAGCGCTGCAATACCGCGCTTTAGCGTTACCGGCGCAATCTCTGCTTGCAAGGAACAGTCCTCGATAGCGCCATTGGGTGGCTGGAATGTCGGCGGATAATGGACGCAGGTGCAGTCTCTGCAGCGATAAAAGCGCGCAATTTAGCCACAGGCGGGCACTTTTCTCAAGGCGCGCCCGGTACTTCAGGTGCGAACAGCTTGCCGCGCACCGCGTTGCGATATTGCAGCGGGCTCATGCCACTGTGGCGACGAAACAATTGTGAGAAATAGCTGACGTCTTGCAAACCCTGTTGCCAGGCGATGTCGCCTACTGTGAGGTTACTGTGGCGGAGAAGTTCCTTGGCGCCGGCAACGCGAATACTTTGCAGATAGGTCAGCGGTGACATGCCGGTGGCGCGTTTGAATCTCCTGTGCAGGGTGCGCGCACTGAGTTGACTGTGCGCTGCCAGTTGCGCCATAGACACGGGAGACTGTAGGTTCACCTGCAACCATTGTTGCGCCTGTGCTACCACTTCATCGTGATGGGAGCTGTCCGCTTCGTTCTGGTATGCGGCGGCGCGAAAGCTACGCCGGATTTCGGGTGAAAACTGACTCTCGATCGCTCTGGCGATACGACTGCCAAACCATTCCTCAACAATATGAACCATGAGATCGGCGATAGAGTTCACGCTGCCCACGCAGTAAATATTGTCACTTTGTGTAATCAGGTGCCGCATTTTCAGATCGACCTTGGGGTAACGTCGGGCGAAGTGCTCGAAGTAATTCCAGTGCGTGGTGGCCGCTTTGCCGTCAAGTAGTCCTGCCTCCGCCAACAGATAGCTGCCCGTGCCAACACTGCAAATACGGGTGCCGCGCGATGCTTGCTCACGCAGTTGCGCCTGCCAGTTTACAGCGCCGTTAAGGGCTGACAGCGGGTTGCGCCAGATGGCCGGGAGCAACAACAAATCCAGCGCCGGGAGGTCTGCCAGCGTGGTGTCAGGTTGGAGAATGATACCGCTAGCCAATGTCATCGGCTGGAGATCGGAGCCTGCCAGTAGAAAGCGCACTGGCGCTGCATCTCGATCACCGACGCTCGCTATCTGACTGGCAGCCTGCAGGATCTCCATCGGCAGCGTGATGCTGGTAGCCAGGGCCTGTGGGTAAAGAGCGGCGGCCGCCGTGCGCATGACGTGTAACTCCTGATCAAAGCAGACTGTCCAAATTACCACAATAAGTGGCTGTATCGACATGGTTAAAGGTAGGTAGCAACCGTACACTGCTGGCAGGCGCAATGAGCGAAAAGTCAGGACAGCGATGAGCAGGCAGCGGTTACCGGTAATAGTGGGGTTCGGCGGCATCAACCCCGCAGGGCGCAGTTCTGGCCATCATGCGTATGCAAGGATGACCTACTCTGCGCTGTCGTCGGCGCAGCGACGGCGGACGCAAGACGCACTGGCGGTGCTGATGGGCTATGAGCCGGGTACCGCGGTAGAGAAAGATCTGCTGGACCACACGCTGGTGAGGCGTATCGAAGCCAGTTACTTTGATGTGAACAGCGTGCCTTGGAACCAGCGCCTTCCGGCCCACAGCGATGAGAAGCCGGTGATGTTCGATCTGGAGCGCAGGCACCTGCCGGATGTCATTCCGCCGCATTGGGTGGTGACCGGAACCTCCGTGACCCACGTCAACGTACAAATTGTCGGGCAACAGGATTTCTTGCTTCCTACCCATCGAGAGTTTGATGTGAAGTCGGCCGGTCAGCTGCCGAGCGGTTTTGAGCCGGGCAAGCTGTATCCATCGCGCAACCATCCGCGCGGCTTGCAGATGACCGTCTATGCGGCCTCCGATGCGCTCGGTAGTCTGGGCATTGACTGGGAGAATGTTACCCGTCGCGTCGCGGTCGACCAGATCAGTGTCTACGCTGGCAGTGCTATGGGGCAATTGGATGGCGCCGGGGCCGGCGGCATGATCAAGTCGCGCTACAACGGTCAGCGTGTGACCTCCAAATACTGTCCGTTGAGCTTTGCTGAAATGCCGGCCGATTTCATTAATGCTTATGTGCTGGGTAGTCTGGGTGCCACCGGGGCCAGCCTCGGTGCCTGCGCGTCCTTTCTGTATAACCTGCGCCATGGCATCGAGGATATTCGCAGCGGCCGTGCGCGCGTCGCGTTCATAGGTGCGGCAGAAGCACCAATCACGCCCGAGATCATGGAAGGCTATACCGCCATGGGTGCACTTGCTACGGAGAAAGAGCTGCGCCAACTGGATGGGCTTGAGGAAGGGCAGGAACCCGATTTTCGACGCGCCTGCCGTCCGTTTGCGCAAAACTGCGGCTTCACTATCGCCGAGTCCGCGCAGATGCTGGTGTTGTTCGACGATGAACTGGCGATGGAACTGGGTGCCACCCTGTTCGGCGCGGCAACAGATGTGTTTGTCAATGCAGACGGGCACAAGAAATCCATCTCTGGCCCGGGCGTAGGCAACTACATCACCATGGCCAAAGCGACGGCCGCCGTCCGCGCCATTATTGGCGACGCTGCACTGCGCAGTGGTGGACTGGTGCAGGCACATGGCACCGGCACCCCACAAAATCGCGTTACGGAGTCTGAGATTCTCAGTCGCACGGCGCAGGCTTTTGGCATCGACAGCTGGCCAGTGGTGGCAGCGAAGTGTTATCTGGGGCACTCGATCGGCGCCGCCGCTGGAGACCAGATCAGTACAACGCTGGGTATCTGGCAGCACGGGATATTGCCGGGTATCACAACCATCGATAGTATCGCCAGTGACGTGCGCCAGGATCACCTCGGCTTCAGCAATACCCACCGCGAGATCGATACTGGCGAACAGTATTATGCGATCATTAATGCCAAAGGATTCGGTGGTAACAATGCCTCAGCGAGTTTGTTGAGTCCGCTGGCTACGCGGCGCATGTTGCAAACACGCTATTCCGCCAAGGAGTGGAAAGACTGGGAGCGCGCTAACGAAGGGGTGCGCGAGCGCCAGCAGGCCTACGACGACGGCATGATCGCGGGCACCATCAAACCTGTTTACAAGTTTGACCACGGGGTGTTGGACGACAGTGATATCCAACTTGATTCACAGGTGCTGACGATCGGTGGGCATCACGTGCGCCTCGATCAATCATCGGCATATGACGATATGAAAATCGACTAGACGCATCAAATAGCAGGCTGTTTTTCTTGAATCTTTCTAAACCCGTCGCGTTAAAAATTGCGGATCTTGCGCGTCCGCTCCACTTGCACGTTCACGGCGAGCAGGATCAATTCGTGTCGCGCCGGTTGAGGGAGGAGGGCGTATGGGAGCCCTATGAGACCTCCCTGTTGCTGGCGTTGTTGCGGCCGGGCGATGTGTTCGTGGATGTGGGCGCGAACATTGGCTATTTTTCTGTTCTGGCGGCCAGCGTGGTGGGTGATAAAGGTGCCGTTTTTGCTTTTGAACCGGACCCTGCAAATTATCAATTGCTGGAAGCAAATGCAGCATTGAACAATTTCCAGAGTCGCATCACGCTTGTGCAAGCGGCTTTATCTGATGCGGCAGGGCAGGGTCAGCTATTCTTAAGTGCCGACAATCTCGGCGATCATCAGGTGTATCAGGGTGAGGATGTGCGCCCTAGCGTCCCGATTACGCTGTATCAAGGTAGCCAGTATCTCGAAGGCCGCCTGCGGCGTCTGGACGTGTTAAAAGTGGACACCCAGGGTTCGGAGTATCAGGTTATCGTCGGGTTACTGCCGCTACTGCTCAAGTTACAGCACAAACCGCGCATCATAGTTGAACTGACACCGCATGCGTTGCGCCAGGCCGGTGCCAGCGGTCGCGCGCTAATCGAGGCGCTGGCAACACTTGATTTGCCGATGTGGATCATCGACCATATTGAGCATCAGCTCCACCCCAGTAGTGCCGAGGCACTAGCACTGTGGTGCGACAACTGGGACCAAGTGGCCACAGCCCGGGGCTTTATGAATATCCTGATAGGCCGCATGGACTAAAAGCCTGTCGCAGCGCGCTCAAAATAACCGGCAAATGCTGGTATCATCGTGTTTCAATTTTTCAGCAGCACGTTTTAATGAACGACATTCTGCAGTTTTTACAACACCGCAACTCGGCACCGAAGTTGGCTGCTCCAGCACCGTCTGCGGCGCAGATGCAGGAGATCTTTCGGGCGGCCATGCGCGCCCCCGATCATGCCTGGATACGCCCTTGGCGCTTCATTATTATAGAGGGTGAGCGGCGCCTGGCGTTTGGTGAGGTGCTGAAGGAGACCCTTTTGGCGCGCACGCCGGATGCTGATGAAACGGCCTGCAACAGAGCCCGTAATGCGCCTTTGCGCGCGCCACTGCTGGTGGCCGTTGTGGTCAAGCTGACCGAGCATCCGAAGGTTCCTTTTGCAGAGCAGCGTTTTTCCGCTGCCTGCGCCGCTCATGCCATATTGCTCGCGGTTGAGGCTCTGGGTTTCGGCGGCATGTGGCGCACCGGTGCTGCTGCATTTGACCGTAATGTCATGGATAAGCTGGGCCTTGCCGACAATGAGGAAGTGATTGGTTTTGTTTACGTCGGCACCCGGGATGGCAATCCCAAAAATGTTCCCACACTGAATGCTGCTGATTTCGTATCGACTTGGTAGTATGTATCCACACAAAGTAATGTTGAGAGAATAAGCCATGTCCCCGAGTTTTGAGACGCTTGAATTAACCATCGAAGAACAGGTGGCTACGGTGCTGCTGAACCGCCCCGACAAGGCCAATGCGATGAACGGTACGATGTGGGACGAACTGCAGCAGTGCTTTGAATGGCTGGATCAGGAGCCCTCCGTGCGGGCCGTCATTCTTGCGGGCAATGGCAAGCACTTTTGCGCTGGACTGGATCTTGGTGTGTTCGGGGATATGCAAGGATCTTCCTCCGATCCCGCGCGTCGCGCCGACCAGTTACGGCGCACTGTATTGCGATTGCAGTGCAATCTCACTGCGATCGAGAAATGCAGGGTACCGGTGTTGGCCGCAATCCACAGGACTTGCATCGGTGGCGGCGTGGACATGACCTGTTGTGCCGATATGCGCTATGCCACCGAAGACGCCTATTTTTCCATCCGCGAAATCGATATCGGTATGACCGCCGATGTTGGAACATTGCAGCGCTTGCCGAAAATTATTCCCGATGGCGTAGTGCGTGAACTGGCTTATACCGGCCGTAATATGGGGGCCGAGGAGGCCCGTGAAGTTGGTTTTATCAATAAGGTTTTTGATAACCGTGAAACCATGATGCGTGAGGTAACGGCAATCGCCCGCTCCATAGCGGCGAAGTCGCCACTGGCTGTGCGCGGCAGCAAGGAGATGTTGCTCTATTCACGCGATCACAGCGTGGCCGAAGGCTTAAACTATATTGCCACATGGAACGCAGGCATGATGAGTCAGTTGGATTTACAGGTGGGCATCACAGCGCAAATGAATAAAACGCAAGCGGTCTACGAAGACTAGTCGAGCGCAATGGAAGATTGCCTGGTGCAGCTTATGCACAGTCGAAACCGTCGATTTTGCCGGTTCATTCTGGAGAGTAATCAATGACGTTTTTATCGCGGTTTAATAGACCGTGGCTGCACTTTATTGTGTTAGGTAGCCTGCTGTTCTACCTGCGAGGTGAGTTGTTTCCAGAACCTAAGCCGGTGATAGGCCCTCTGAGTGAAGCACGCATCGAGGCACTGCAGCAGCAGTGGTTGGCCAGTGTTGGTCGCCCGCCAACGGCGGAGCAGCTGGCACGCATGGCGGAAGTGGAGCTGGATCGTGATATGTTGTTTCAGCGCGCCAATGAACTGGAACTGTATCTCTACGATACAGTCGTTTACCAGCGTCTGCTGCTGAACATGCGGTTCCTGCAAATGGGAGAGGGCAAGTCAGATGATGAGTTGTATCAGGCGGCGCTGGACATGCGCCTGCATCTGAGTGATGAGGTGATCAAACGGCGAATGATACAGGTCATGGAGCAGTTGCTGTTGTCCAGTAATCCGCCGCAAGCACCAACCGAAGCGGAAATCGGCGCTGAGTTCGAGCAGCGCATGAAAGAGTTGCGCAGACCGCCACGCTATACGATCGAACATATCTATTTCAATCGTGAGCGCGAGGGTGACGCAGAGGCTGTGATCGCCAAAGTTCAGCAGGAGAACATGACAGCGCAACAGGCGCGACAACTGAGTTCGCCGTTCTTACCCGGCTATCAGTTTACCGCGCAGACCCCGGATCAATTGGCGCGTCACTTTGGCGGCTCGTTTGTTGAGAACCTACAGAATGCGAATCCACAGGCGGGTCAATGGGCTGGGCCGGTGCGCTCAACCTACGGCTTACACTATGTTTGGGTCGACGCACTGGAACCAGCAAGGGATGCTGCGCTGGAGGAGGTTCGCCCGCAGTTGCAACGCGATTTGGAGTCTCGGGCCAAGGACGCTAGGTTGCGCGAGAGCATCAGTGCCATGCGACAACACTATGAGATAAGACAATGAAGAGCTGGCATGCCCTGATGGCGCTTATGTTGGGCATTTGCGTTGCGCAAGTCGCTCACGCCCACCGATTTGCACCCTCCCTGCTCAATGTGCAGGAGATCGCTCCGTTACAGTACAACCTGGTTTGGAAGACGCCTGCGCAGGGGGTTAGCAGCGTCCCACTGCGACCCGTGTGGCCCGAATCCTGTGAGGTCAAAATTGCCAGCGCACCGCAGATGGAAGATACGGGCGTAGTGACTAGTTGGCAGCTGGACTGCATGCAGTTGGGCGAGGAGGGGTTAGTGGGCCAGACCCTCGGCGTCACCGGCCTGGGTGCTAGTCAGGCGTCGGCCATGGTCATGGTGAGCCTGCTTGATGGGCGGCAGTATCAGCAGGTATTAAATACTGAGGCGTCAGAATTTGTTATTCCCGCTCAGTCCACTGCGGGCGATGTCGCTGGCGATTACGCCTGGCTCGGCATGGATCATATCTGGGGCGGTATCGATCATCTGCTATTTGTGTTCGGTTTGCTGCTGCTGGTAGGCGGGGGCAGCCGACTGCTCTGGACCATTACTGCCTTCACGGTAGGCCATAGCATCACCCTGTCTCTGGTGACGCTTGGTTACTTTGATTACCCGGTGGCGTTGGTGGAGTTTGCGATAGCGCTGAGTATCTTTATTTTAGCAGTTGAACTGACGCGCGTTGAAAAGCACGACGCCCTGTGGCGAAATCCATGGTGGCTGGCCGGTGGGTTTGGTCTTTTGCACGGCATGGGCTTTGCCGGGGCGCTCGTTGAAACAGGTCTGCCACAGGACAACGTGCCACTGGCGCTACTTTTTTTCAATGTCGGTATAGAGATAGGGCAGATTGCTTTCATCGTTGTTATTTTGGCGGTCTGGTACCTCATCAGAAAGCCGCTGGCGCCCTGGCGGGACAGGCTTACACCATTGCCGGTCTACATTCTCGGCGCACTATCAGCCATGTGGTGTATTGAGCGCGGATTGGAGGCCATACTGTCGTAATCCGAGACCCTGCTCGTGGGGGCCGTTATCGCTAGCGTAAAGTGGGAGAGATCATGTCGCAAAAAAACCGAAAACCGGCTGACAGGAAAAACAGCGACGGCAATGAAGCCAATCCGGAATCACTAGGTCGCAAGCACTATAAGAAAGAACTGAAACAGCTGCACATAGAGCTAGTAAACCTCCAGCGCTGGGTTGTGCAGAAGGGTTTGAAGGTGTGCATCGTGTTTGAGGGACGCGATGGTGCTGGCAAGGGTGGGGTTATCAAGGCTATCACCGAGCGTGTCAGTCCGCGTATTTTTCGGGTGGTTGCACTGCCAGCTCCCACTGAGCGTGAGAAAACCCAATTGTATTTTCAGCGCTACATAAAGCATTTCCCCGCCGCTGGTGAGGTCGTCATTTTTGACCGTAGTTGGTATAACCGTGCTGGTATTGAGCGCGTAATGAGTTTCTGTACAGAAGCGGAGGCAGAGAACTTTCTGTTGCAGGTGCCCTTAATGGAGCGTGCAATGGTCGACTCCGGCATGATCCTGCTAAAGTATTGGCTGGAGGTCGGCCCTGAGGAACAACAAAGGCGGCTGGAAGATCGTGTCGACGATGGTCGCAAGACATGGAAGCTCTCGCCGATGGACCTCAAGTCCTATCACCGATGGGATGACTATACACTGGCGCGGGACGCCATGTTCGTAGCGAGCGATTCTGAATGGGCACCCTGGCACGCCGCTAAGTCGGAGGACAAGCGACGGGTGCGCTTGAACGTTATAAGTCACTTGCTGGGATCTGTCCCTTACGAAGAACTACCCATGCCCAGGGTTAAGCTAGGCAAGCGAAAAGTGGGCAAATTTGAACCGATCATCCACCCCGTCAAATACGTGCCTGAACGCTATTGAGATAAGCCTCAGCCCCGCAAATTTGAGCTGATTGCCTCTTCCATTACCTCGTGGGTGAGTTCTGTAGAGATGCCCCTTTGCCCCGCGGCAGACGCCGACCGCCGTGCACAGACTCAAGGATTTGTTTTTTTTCGTTTAGCCATTTCGATAGACCATTTTTACATGCTAGGATTGCCGCGCTTTAGTCGTGGCAGCTTCAATAGCGCAGTCTCAGTTGCGCTAGTGCTTACAGTACCCTTACTATTTACTCCTATATTCTTAACGTTCTCACAGGCGAGGTTATGCCCGAATGCTGGATGTGTTGCAGACAGTGGCAGGTTTGGTATTGCTGGTTTTTGGTGCAGATTTGCTAGTGAAGGGGGCCTCGTCTCTCGCATCACGCTATGGACTATCCCCGCTGATGATCGGACTGACCGTAGTGTCTTTTGGGACCTCCATGCCCGAAATGCTGGTCAGTGTGACAGCGGGTCTGCAGGGCAGCGCCGATCTGGCTGTTGCCAACGTGCTGGGCAGTAACATGTTCAATATCCTGGTTGTATTGGGTGTCGCGGCTATGATCTTCCCGTTGCGGGTGCAAAGTTCGACTGTCGTATCGGAGATTCCGTTCTCTCTCAGCGCGGCCATCCTGCTGGGTTTTGTTGCGAATGCGGCCCTCTTTACCACCAAGCTGGAACTCAGCATCAGTCGTGTGGACGGCGCAATCCTATTATTGTTTTTCCTGTTGTTCATGGCATATATATTCTCGATTTCGAGCGCAGGTAACAAGGATAACTCGCAGGTTCCTGCAGCGTTCACAGTTACCCGGTCGATTGCTCTTATTTTTGCCGGTATGGCAGGTTTGTATTTTGGCGGCGAATGGGCGGTGGGTGGTGCGGTGGCATTGGCCCGCGACTGGGGGGTTGATGAGGCGGTCATCGGTTTAACGATAATCGCAATCGGTACCTCCCTGCCCGAATTGATGGCGTCTGCGGTGGCGGCTTACCGGCGGGAGGCTGATATCGCTGTAGGCAATGTGGTGGGCTCCAATATCTTCAATATCCTGTGGGTTCTGGGAGTCACCGCAAGCATCACGGCGTTGCCATTCGATGCGGTCAGTAACTTTGACATTATTATGGTGATTGTCGCGACCATGCTCATCATTTTGGCTGTAGCGACTAGTCGTGTTGCCACTATCTCA
>JBDNIE010000311.1:0-3236 GCA_041688425.1 Halioglobus sp.
CTAGCGCCCGCGGCACGGTCTGCGGTCTGCGGTCTGCGCAAGGAGACCTGAAGCCACTGTTCCGCTCGATCTTATTGAGCACAATAAAAGCGTCTGTGGTGCTAGTCGTTGTGTATCACCAGTTCAAGGTCGTGAGCGCGAGGTGCGTGGTCGGGCGTGCGGATATTCTCGACCAGTTGCTGCACTGCGACCGGTGGCGGTGCCGTCACTGCTGAAACAGCACACGCGACGGCAAAATTCACCAGCGCCCCGACCACACCGAATGCGTTGGGCTCAATACCGAAAAACCAATTGGCCCGTATAGCGCCGAGGAAATCGGTACCGGGAATGAACATAATGCCCTTGTGCTGAAAGACATAAAACAGCGTCACACCAATGCCCGATACCATGCCGGCTATCGCCCCTTCACGCGTCACGCGCTGTGAGAAAATTCCCATCATCAGTGCCGGGAAAATAGAAGCCGCGGCCAAACCAAATGCCAACGCCACCGTTCCTGCCGCAAAACCCGGAGGGTTCAGCCCGAGATAACCCGCGCCTGCAATCGCAAAAGCCATCGAAACGCGACTGGCCAGCAATTCCTGCGCTTCACTGATGGCAGGGAAAATCATACCTTTGAGCATATCGTGTGAGATCGCCGAGGCGATGGCGAGCAGCAGGCCTGCCGCAGTGGACAGCGCCGCTGCCAGCCCTCCAGCAGCGACCAGCGCGATCACCCAGTTGGGCAGGCGCGCAATCTCAGGATTGGCCAGCACCATGATGTCCTGGTCGACGACCGTTAACTCGTTCTCCGCCTCATTCGCGGTATACAGAATGCGGCCGTCATTGTTTTTGTCCTCAAATCCCAGTAGACCGGTTTTCTCCCAGTTCCTGAACCACTGTGGACGCTCCTCGATGGCCAAATATTGGCCGGGCTGCGGCTCCATGGTGTCCATCAGGTTGAGTCGGGCCATACCCGCTACTGCAGGCGCGGTAGTGTATAAGACGGCGATAAACACCAGCGCCCAACCTGCCGAATAGCGCGCGTCGCTGACTCTGGGAACCGTAAAGAATCGAATGATGACATGTGGCAATCCGGCAGTACCCAACATCAAGGACAGGGTAAACGCCACCATATTGAGGCTGCTCAGGCGCACATCGGTGGTGTATTCGCGGAAGCCCAGATCCGTCACCACCTGATCCAGGCGGTCCAACAGGTACACATCGGAATTAACCAATGTGTCGCCAAGCCCCAATTGGGGAACCGGGTTACCGGTGAGCTGCAGGCTGATAAATATCGCCGGGATCGTGTAGGCAAAAATGAGTACACAATACTGCGCAATCTGGGTGTAGGTGATGCTCTTCATACCACCGAGCACGGCGTAAAAGAATACGATAACCATGCCTATATACAGGCCCGTATCGTATTCGACCTCCAAAAAACGGGAGAACGCCACACCCACGCCTTTCATCTGGCCAATCACATAGGTCACCGAGCAGATGATCAGGCACATGACCGCCACTGCCCGCGCCCCGCGCGAATAATAACGATCGCCAATGAACTCCGGCACGGTGAACTTGCCGTGCTTGCGCAAATAGGGCGCTATCAACATAGCCAAAATCACGAAACCGCCGGTCCAGCCCATCAGGAACACGCTACCGCCATAGCCCATGAACGCAATCATGCCTGCCATGGAAATGAACGAAGCGGCTGACATCCAGTCCGCCGCTGTCGCCATCCCGTTGAGTACCGGGTGCACCCCGCCACCAGCGACATAAAAATCGCGCGTTGTTGTCGCGCGCGTCCAGAAGGCAATGCCTATATAGAGAGCAAAGCTGGCGCCCACCACGAGATATGTCAGCGTTTGCAGTTCCATATTGACCGCGCTACGCGTCGTCTACTTGTCGCCTACTCATCATCTAGGCTGAACTCATGGTCCAGCGCAGCCATTCTTTTTGCGTAGTAGAAGGTGAGCGCTACAAATACGTAGATGGAACCCTGCTGCGCAAACCAGAAACCCAGCTTATAACCACCAATCTGAATCTGGTTCAGCACATCCACCAGCAGAATACCGCAGCCAAAACTGGCGACGAACCAGACACACAGCAGTTTGCTCACCAGAGCAATATTGCGGCGCCAGTATTGCCGGGCGCGTTCACGATCCATGCGGGGCATCATCCACCTCTAAACACTTTGTTATTGTTGCCGCCACTATAAGTGTATTGACGCAGCCTTGCATCCTGCGGTTGGCGGTTGGCGAACGTACACAGGCGTCAAGGCGAGTAGAGATTACAGGGACCGTCTGAGCCCATGGAGGGGTGCGGCGGCCATTCGTGGGGCGGCCATCCGCGGGGCGGCCATCCGCGAAGCGAGCCTACAGGGAGGGCCTGCCCCTGTTTATGGGCGCGTATTCACCGCGTGTCCCGAAAAGCTCTACCGGGTTCGGCGCCGGTCTCGCAGCGTGCGGTAGTGCCATTCAACGCGCGGGATATTATCCAGCGCGTTAGCATGCTTGCGCACGCAAACATGCGTAAACAAACATGCGTAAGCAAACATGCGGCGGTTAACGCGAAGAGACGCTACTGCGGATCAATCCAGATCAAACCTGTCGAGCTCCATCACTTTATTCCATGCCGCCACGAAGTCCCTGACAAAGCGCTCCTGTGAATCCGCAGCGGCATAGACTTCAGCGATAGCACGCAGCTGCGCGTTGGAGCCAAAAATCAGGTCTACTCGCGTACCCGTCCACTGCACTTTACCGGTGGCGCGGTCAGCGCCCTCAAACACATCTGCAGCGTCGGAGACAGGCTTCCATGTCGTATCCATATCGAGCAGATTGACGAAAAAGTCATTGCTGAGCGTTCCCGCGCGCTTGGTGAATACGCCGTGCTTTGAGCCGCCACTATTGGCATTCAAGGCACGCATACCACCCACCAGCACTGTCATCTCAGGTGCCGTCAGCGTGAGCAGTTGGGCGCGATCAAGCAACAGTTCCTCAGCTGCCACTGACGATTGAGCCCCCTGGTAGTTCCTGAACCCATCGGCAAACGGCTCCAACACATCGAAAGATGCAGCATCGGTCTGCTGCTTGGTGGCGTCCGTGCGCCCGGGCCGGAAAGGCACTTTTACCTTGTGTCCAGCCTTCTGGGCAGCGGCCTCCACACCCGCACAGCCTGCCAGCACAATGAGGTCGGCCAGTGATACTCTCTTACGTCCGGATTGCTTACTGTTGAATTCAGCTTGAATAGCTTTCAGCGTC
>JBDNIE010000312.1:0-14495 GCA_041688425.1 Halioglobus sp.
ATCCGGGCGCGGTCTACGCCAAGTGGCATCGCTGGAGCATGCTCGCGGGAGTCGTATTGATCGGGGCATCCTTTGCGCTGATAGATCACACAATGGCCTTTCCCGGCTATCTAGCCGCCTTCCCCGTCCTGGGCACCTGCCTGGTAATAGGTTCCTCACCATACGTTCGCGGCAGTTGGTCGCTGGGACTACTGCGCGCCGCGCCGATCGTCAAGGTGGGGCTGATGTCCTATGCACTCTATCTGTGGCATTGGCCGGTTGTTGTGTTCTACAAAATCTATCGCGACAAACTCACCGTGGACGGGCTGGAGGCCGCATTTTTATTTACACTGTGTCTGGTCCTGGCATGGATTTCGACGTTCATCATCGAACCGCCATTTCGGCGAAAAAGCACCCGTCCATCGCACGTATTGATGCTGGCAGGCAGCATTTCGTTGGTGATGTTATGTGTTGGCGCACACTTGGCGCTGTCCGGTGGCGCGAGCTACCGTTACCCTCAGGGAAACCTGTTCCAGCAAAGTTTCAGTGCCTGGAATGCGCTCTCCAATCGGGTCCATCCGCAAGATTGTCAGGCGCTGCTGGGCATGGAAACGAACCTGGAGAACTGCCAACGGTATGGCGACGGAAAAAAAGTCGATTTCGTGATTTGGGGCGACTCTCATGCGCGTGAACTGGCAAAGTTCCTTGCGGCCTCGTATAGCAACACATTCATGGTGATCTCCGCGCCCGGCTGCCCGCCACTGCTCGGCATCCGCAGAGTTCCCGGCGCCCCGCACGATGACTATTGCACACCCGGCAACCCCCAAAACATCGGACAAAACCTGGCCGCGATCAATCCAAGCCTGATCGTCCTGATTTCCCGTTGGAGTTTTTATCATCAAGTTGGCAGTACCGTCGGTGGCTATGAACGCTCCACGTATTTTTTATGCGATCAGGAGTGTGATCATGGCTCAGACTCGGCCGCATCATTAGCGGTGTTCAGAAGAAACTTCGAATCCACCATGCCGGTGTTGACCAGCATTAGCCCAGTGTTACTGTTCAAGAGTGTCCCGGAATTGTCAGAGACAGGCAGGGAGATCGTGCTGCTACCGCAAGCCGAGCGCACTCGTTATATACCCAGTCGCGAACAACAGGAGACTTACGAGACCGAAAGCAACAACGCGATCGACTTTATGCAAGAAGAGCTTGGGTATCTGGTATTCAACCCCTCGCAGTTGCTATGCGGTGAAAGCCTTTGCAAAATTGAGGATGGCCAGTCACTCTACTATTTTGACGACAACCATCTCAACGCACTGGGCTGGCAAACACTGAGGGATCCTATTGTCGAGGCTTTTGTCCGCGGCGGCGTGACGCTGACCGCTCGGCAGGACGATCGATAACTGGTCTCTGCACTCGAGTGGACGTATAAGGACTATGCTCGGAAGCATTGTATTTGGAGCGCGCTTGGTAGTACTGTGACCAAGAGTCGAAGGCTCAGCAAACTCGAGATGTACCCGACAAATGAAGGAGCACACTATCATGAGTTACGTTATGAACATTCTTCCAAAACTCACCAGCACTGCAATGGTCATTTTCCTGGCATCGGCTATGCCAGTGACTGCAGATGATCACTCAATGGCGAGTGGTGGTGCAGCCGCGCTTGAGATCGAGGCTACGGTTTTGAGCATTGATGAAGAAACACGCGAGCTTGATCTAGGATTGCAAGCTGCAGCCCGCAATACGTTATATGTCCCGGAAAACGTAAATATCGCGGCCGTCAGCGTTGGAGATCAGGTAGTAGGCACTTATATTGCCGCCTCAGAGACAGAGTTGCGAACACCTACCGACGAGGATTTGGCTAATCCCTTTGAAATTATTGCGCAAATCTCCTCAACCGAGGAAAGTCCTGACTCGGCACGCACGTTGCGTGCGGTTGTTACCATTTTTGCGCTAGACCAGGCTAAAGGCTTAATGATCGTTGTGGATTCTCGCAATATGGTTCACTTTCTCGAGAATGTAGAGCCCGAGAAAATGACCGATCTGAAACCAGGTCAGAAAGTAACTGCGGTGTTCACAGAAGCGACGGCAGTGACGCTCAAGAAAAAGACCTGATTATTTCATATAGTTTGATTGCTGGCTCATATCGATCGGCTTTATCAGCCAGCAACTCCTTCACCCGGTCGACTGCTTCAAACCTTCAGCGTGCCTTACGATTCCAGGCAACCGCGCATGTATTGTGTGCGTCAGTTCACGATAAATAGGCGCCAATATAGCGAAACAGTCGACCTCATCGACCTTGCAAGCCTATACTAATTGTCAGCATTTGATCCTGAATTCTCCGTAATTCAATGTCACATTGAAACCTAGCCTCTGGTGATATAAAAAAGAGCGACCTTCGACCAACTAGCAGTACTAACTAAGGAGACGTACCTTGAGTTCCAGCGATGTTAAATCGAGTGCGATCAAGATCGGCTTGCGCGACAGAACAATGAGTGGCTGGTGCAATGAAGAGACCGGCGAAATCGTGACTGATGTTTTCGTGAAACCGGGCATGAACGTTGTCGATATCGGTTGCGGCGATGGTGGATACGCCAACTTCTGCGCGCGAATGGGCGCCAATATCACGTTCGTGGATATTCAGGAGGGCAAGGTCCGCGCCCTGGAAGAGCGGCTCAAGAGTGTTGCCACAGGTGAAGTGAAGGGCATCGTGTCTGAATGCGACCCTATCCCCATACCCGACGGGCATGCGGATCTGATTATCAGTACAGAGGTGCTGGAGCATGTTCGCAACCCTGCAGCATTCATCTCTGAAATCGTGCGAGTGGGCAGCGAAAATGCGACTTGGGTGCTCACGGTCCCGGATGCTCGCGGCGAGAATCTTGTTAAGACTATCGCGCCTCAGCAATACTTTGAAGAACCCAACCATATTCAAATTTTCTCCTCAGATGACTTTGAAGAACTTGTCAGGAATAGTGGTCTGGAAATTGTGCGCCACGAATATCTGGCCGGATTCTGGGCCATCTTCTACCTGCTCAAATGGGCGACCGCCATGCCCGGCGAGACACTGACAGACAACGTCCAACCGGCCACCATACTGTGGACCCAAACCTGGGAAGAGGTATTGAATCACCCCAGGGGAGAACAAATGAGGATGGCTCTGAACAATGCCCTGCCCCGTTGCCAGGTGATTGTAGCCCGGAGGCCAGGTGCCAACTCGGGTTAAAGTCGACTTTATTGTCCCGGGCTTTAGCAAATGCGGCACAACCACTCTGTGCGCGTTGCTGGACTTGCACCCCGGAGTATTTATTCCCGCGATCAAGGAGCCCTGGTACTTCTCACACGACGAATTTGAAACGCAGCATGAGTGCTACGACGATCACTATGCAGATGCCAGAGATGGTCAGCTCAAGGGCGACGGCAGCACGGACTACACCGGCTATATGCGCGAAAAAATATCGGCACAACGCATTTTTGACAACAACCCCGACTGCCGCTTCATATTCATTGCGCGCAACCCCCGCTCCCGTATCGAATCAAGCTACCGCGAGATGCATCACAGCGGCGTCAATTTTGGCCTGAATGCACCTTATGCTCTGGGTGATTGCCTGCGCGTATTTCCTCAGATGATTCAGGATACGTTGTTCTGGGAACGCCTCTGCACCTACAAAGATGTGTTTGGGGATGACGCTATTCTGGTGGTCTTTCTGGAAGAATTGAAAGCTGATCGGAACAAGGTTCTGACCGACTGCTTTAATCACATCGGTCTGTCGATCGACGATATGCCAGACGCGGGAGCGATAAAGCTCAACGCTGGAGCCAGAAAGCTCTACGACTCCCGGGTGTTTCGCTTCCTACGCTCCAACCGCTTTACGGGTATGAAGTTGGCAAAAATTGACGGCGCGCGGCAGGACCGCATTTTTTCCCGCCTGGGCCTGCGCCGCGCTTTTAGGAAGAAGCCCCTGCCATGGGACAAACACGCTCTGGCGGTGTTTGACGAGCAAATTGCACCAGACTGTAAGCGGTTGCTTGAATACTGCGGTAAACATCCCGGCTTCTGGGATCTGGATATTCCAGCGACCAGGTTCAATAACCGGGAAAAGTGATAGTTCGAACACATTTTTGGCGACCGCGACTGCCATCACGGCCCTACTAAGGATAGGATTAAGGCGAGTGTGCTTACGCTGCTGAAAGCAGCCGGGTAATTACGCGGCGCTCCGCATAACGAAAACAAAAGCAGGCGAAAAAGGTTACATGCTCTTTTATTGCTATTCTGAATTTGGTGATGCGACCATCGAGTCACGCTTGGGCGATGCTGACTACAGCTACTATTTTGTCCTCAAAGCCTACCTGCCCTTATTGGAGCAGCTGGGCGAAACGCGTGTCATCGACAGCCTCGACGAGACGTTTGTCGCCGCGTGTAAGAAAGAGACCGAGGGTGGCAATGAGTGCATCCTGCTGGCGTTTGCGCCACCCCACAAGATTCCTTTCGGTATGCCGTGCCCTGTCGTTCCGGTCTTTGCATGGGAATATTCCAGCATCCCCAATCGGGAATTTATCAATGATCCAAAAGACAGCTGGACCTACTCGCTCGAACAGTTCGGGCAGGCGCTGACACATTCGTCCTACGCGAAGCGGGTTGTGCTTGAGGACATGCCCGCCGATTTCCCGATCGAGGCAGTACCTGCGCCACTGTGGGATACGTGCGCGGAGCTTCGCGCCGCAGCGCAGAGCCGGGCTGCGGTAAAACAGACCAGCATCACCCTGGGTACCACGGTCATCGACAACAGGGACTTCACTATTACGTCGGAGAGTATCGCGCCTGCGACTCAGGTCGCTCGCCCTCTGGGCGGCACTAAAGCAGAGGCCTGCAACGATATCGACATCGAATTCGGCAAAAATAATCCCGATGTCTGGATGGTGGGCTTTTATGCGCCCGAGGGCTGGGGTGCGTGGTCAAAGACCAGCAGCCCATGGATTATGCTGCCCAGTGTCGTCTCAGGCCACGTGCGCCTGAGCGTTGAGCTAAATGGTCATGGTAACAACATCCGTCGCGACATTGAGATGCATATTGGAGACCAGTGCGTGGTCATCCAACCGCAAGCGGAAATGGCAAAATACGAGTTTGAACTGGACGTTGGACAGCCCAGCAACTTCATTACTTTCCGCGGATTAGACATATCGGCAAAAAGGACCATCGTCGATCCACGCACCATTGGCATTGGGTTGGCCAAAATCAGTATAGAGAATCTGGCGCACATTGAGGAGACCGCTACGGCACCGCTTGCTGTGAATGTAGTGGAACACAATCTGGAACTCAGTGGCGTGGTCTATACAACCATCCTGAACCCTCGCGACGGGCGCAAGAACTGGGAAGATATACTCACCGCGTTCTGCCTGGCATTTCGTGAGCAGGAAGATGTAACACTGATCCTCAAAATGACCTACAAGGACATGTCAGGGTATCTGGAAGATATCTTTGCGCTGTTCTGCCAATTGCATCCCTTTAAATGTCGCATCGTTGTCGTTCATGGTTATATCGCTTCACAGGAGTACCGGTCACTGATTTCTGCGACGAGCTATATCGTCAACGCGTCGCGCAGCGAGGGCCAGTGCCTGCCTCTCATGGAGTACATGTCCTGTGGCGTGCCTGCCATCGCACCGGACAATACCGCCATGGCAGACTATATCAATCCGGACAACGCCTTTGTCGTGGATTCCAGCCCCGAGCCACACTACTGGCCGCACGACCCACAGCAGGTTTTTACGACGCTCTGGTATCGCCCCAGCTGGGAATCGCTCTTCAACGCTTACAAAGACAGTTATGAAGTGGCGGTCAATGATCCGGACAGATACCAGAAAATGTCCCGCTGTGCGTGGGAGAGCCAGTACGAATTCTGCTCCGTAGACAAACTTAAACCCCGACTGGAATCCCTGCTGAAGCGGATCAAGCAGGTAGCGCCGTTATGATTATTATCACTTACTCTGAAACCAATGCGGAAACCATAGAGCAACGCCTCGGTAAGGCGGAGTACAGCTACTACTTCATCTACAAGAAATACCTGCCTGCGATGACGCGGCTGGGTACACTGATTGCGGTCAACGACCCCGCCACTGAGGTGGACCGTATTTATCGAGAAAACCCCGACGAGCAGTGTATTTTTCTATCTTTCTCGCCGCCGCATCGAACACTGCTGGAGCTGGATTGCCCCACCGTCTGCGTGTTCGCCTGGGAATTCAGCACCATTCCGGAAGAGCACTGGCACGATAAACCCGAATACAATTGGGCAAAAGTATTACACCAGTTGGGCAATGCATTAACGATTTCAGAATACGCCGCCGAGGTGGTGCGCAAGGCGATTCCAGAGGGTCTCAATCTTGCTGTACTGCCTGCGGCGGTCGACACAGTGCCCCAGGGCTCACTGCGCAAAAAACCGCAAAAAGTCAGCATCGATGTAAAGGCTACGCTGTACGACAGTCGCTCATACAATCTCTCCACTGACATGGTCAACGATGAAGTCAGGGGGTCCAGAGACCCGCTGAAGATGGAGCCCTGGGACGACGCCCCAATTGAACTGTCATTCACTGAAAATGATCCCGACTCCATTGAGCTGTTAATAGGGTTCTACAGTGCCGAGGACTGGGGCGCCTGGTCGAGAACAGGTTCGCCCTGGATTATGCTGCCTCATAACGTGCGCGGCCCGGTTATTATCGAGCTGGAGCTGGTCGCCTATGGCACGAATATCGACCGTGAACTCAGTGTAGAACTGGGGGCTGAAAAGGTTGCCATTACCCCTAGCGGGATTCCGCAATCGTTCAGTTTTGCGTTCAACCCCCAGACCGACGCCGACATTATTAAATTCCACAACATTGATTTAACACACGCTCCAGGGGCACGCGATCACCGCTCCCTTGGCATTGGCATGAAATCCATGTCCATGCGCAGACCGGACGACTACGAGAGAGCAAGCAGCGCAGTTACCACGGGTGTCATTAAGCGCCTGCGCTCGTACATTACGGACAAGATACTGGGTAGCCGGTCTACCACCGATAACCAGCTAAAGCTACAGGGCATCGTCTATTCTACGGTGATGAACCCACAGGATGGTCGCAAAAACTGGGAAGACATGGTGACAGCGTTTTGTTGGGCATTCAGAGACGAGGAAAACGCGACGCTCGTGCTGAAGATGACACACCATAACCTAACAACGTTCCTCGGCAAGTTACTCCTGCTCTATTCCCAAATGTCGCCGTTCAAGTGCCGCGTGGTAGCGGTACATGGCTTCCTGACTGACAAGCAATACCAGACACTGATAGACAGCACGCATTTCGTCGTCAACAGCTCCCATTGTGAGGGCCAGTGTCTGCCGCTGATGGAATTCATGGGCCAGGGCATTCCGGCAATCGCGCCAAAACACACGGCGATGTTGGACTATATCGATGAGAATAACGCGCTGATCGTAAAATCGAGCACCTATCCAACCTTCTGGCCCATTGATGAGCGACGTGCAATGCGCACGCTGTGCTACCGCATAGACTGGAATTCCTTGATGGAAGCGTATCGAGAGAGTTTTGATATCGCCATGAACCAGCCAGAGAAATACAAGTCGCTGCGCAAAAACAGCATCCGGTCAATTGAAGAATCCGCCGGGCAGGAGGTGGTGTACCAAAAAATGAAGCACTACTTCGAAGCAACCGCGACCCGGGCATCGGACTAGTATGCCACCTGACGAGGAGAAGGGACCGCCGCTTAGCGGGCCTACATTCAAACAGAACGGCGCGCCCTCCTCCGCGCAGCCTAACCGCGACCCGGCCGACAATCCCGCCGCCGTCGGCCTGCTGGATATCATCGATTCCGGCTGGTTCAACAGCGCGAGCGGCGAGATCTGTAGAGGTGTGCCTATTGCCTCAACTGACGTGGTGGTAGACATAGGTTGCGGCGATGGTGGCGCAATAAAATTCTGCGCCAATCAAGGTGCCGATATCATTTTCCTCGATATCGATGAGGAGAAAATAAAACGTATCGAGACCCAACTGCAGGGATCAGCCCGCGGGAATGTGAGAGGCATCGCAGGCACCGGAGAGCAAATAGACCTTGCGAACGACACTGCCGACAAGGTGATCTGTACCGAAGTACTGGAACACGTGGATGACCCTCAGAAACTGATGTCAGAGATGGTGAGAATCGGCAAGCCCGGAGCCTTGTATCTGCTCACCGTGCCCCACGAGGCGGGTGAAATGATGATGAAAGATACCGCCCCTCCCCAATACTTCGAGAAGCCCAATCATATTCGCATATTCAGCGAGAGCGACTTTCGTGATCTGGTGGAAAGCGCAGGTCTTGAAATCGAACGCTATGAAGCCTTCGGTGCATTCTGGACAATTTTCTTTTCAATATTCTGGCCGACCGGAAGCGATTTCGCCAAACCCCACCCGGCACTCGTGAACTGGAGCAGGACCTGGCACACTATCCTGAAACATGAGAAGGGACCGCAGATCAAGGCCGCTCTGGAGCGCGCAATCCCCAACAAGCAATTTATTCTCGCGAGAAAGCCACCAAATCATCGCTAAGTATGGGGGCCGTCGGTTGCGCGCTCTACCTCTATTACCTGGACCTCACACTTCGATCCAAAATTCTCTGTCCAGATCTGCGATATTCTGTTCGAAGATATATTGTCGATACTGCGCCATCTGGTGCGAGAAGCAGGCGGACACTTTGACCTCTGGGAATACATCTCTTCCCATATCTTCGCGCACAAAGAATGCGTTGAAGCACAGCCTTTCACAACCGACTAACCGATAGCCTTTTCTCTTTGCCAATTTGGCAAGTGCAGGCAAAGACGCGCCCACGCGTGGCTGGCCTGCCATATTGCGTTTGGCCATGCTGAAATCTTCTATATAGCGCTGAGTCATGGCCCTATCGGCACCAAACGCCGTTTGATATTCCGTCACGATAACGCGCGGATTGACCACATCCAGCGCTTCAAAAATCCAGTAGTCGTTACCATCCATGTCAAGTGAAAGTAGGTCTATCTCACCACTCATACCGTTTAACATGACTAGATCATTAATGTTATCTCTGGTGATCCAGCCATGAACTAATTTAGGTGGCGATATGCGAGTGTCAGGGTGCTTCGCGTAAAACGCTCGGCCCGACTTGATGTTTTCTTCTTTGCCATCAAGCATCAAGCCTTTTCAACCGTGATTAATAACCAGATTGGCAGTGTTGCATTGCTGCCCATCGCCCGCGCAAATCTCTAAAAATTTCTTATTAGTTGTTCCTAGCAATGCAAAAAGATATCACAATATACCGTCTTCGCCATTCTGCGAGCACTGCCGAAATTGAACTTCGTCGAACGGCAGAGTGGGCAGCCCTCGTTCAAAGCGATCACGCCACTAGGTTTTTAGTATGATTTGATTAAGCTGTGTGTTGTCTATCACGCTTGCGTTCTCTCCCGTTGTCCGTCTCTAGTGCAACCGCTCTTAATCAGCCTGACCTCGAAGCGGTAATTAGAAAAAGCTGATGCAGGTATCGCGAAACTTCTTCTGCCACCCAAACTATCTATCTATCTATCTATAGATATTGCGCTATTATCTGAGAGTCGACAGGTCACCTATTAGGGAATACTCCAATGATAAGCACAAGAATAACGTATTTGCCTTTAATTGCGATCCTGATGTTACCGCTGGCTGCAAATGCGAGCCAGATCAATGTGGCTTATTCGGCCACCGGTAGCGCCGGAACTGGGGTTTGGAATTCTCTGCCACCAATAACATCTTGTCTGCCGCCTCGGATATGGAGATTTACTTTTGGGGTATTAGACTGCCTGGCGTTGTTTCTGCTGGTGGCCCGACATTCAGCGGATGGGAAGCAGGGGTTCTCTACAACAATTTGCCCAACGGCGGAACCGCTGGCTTTACAAACTGGTGGTACCGGCCCGACTTTCTAGGCATCGACTTCGGCGCCACGCAATCTGGTTTTACAGTTGAATATTCAGGTGCTGCGGTTCCCACCAGCATCGACTGGTTTGCTTTCGGCTATCAAGGTGAGTACACCGGTTCCTTTGAGGACACCGTTCAAGACGAAGCTGGCAACCCAAGCTTTGAGGGAATCGTAACAGCGATCCCCACGCCCGCTACCCTTGCTCTCTTTGCTTTCGGGCTCGCAAGTCTTGGATGGTCAAGAAGCACTAATAGGTAAAGAACTCCTAGTCAATTGCCCCTCCTCATGAGGGCTGTTTTTGCGCTTCACTGCACCTAGAACGAGAAGGGTTGCACCGAGAATCCATGTTGTTGCAGGGAGCGGAACATCGGACACTTTTTTCGCAACCGCATAACTATAAACTATGGCTGCATATTGAGCCACGCCGCTAACCATGAGTTCACCACAATCTTCAGAAACTTGACTCAACTGGTTAAAACACCTGGCGTTACTCGAGGTCTACGACCTGCCGCCTGCAATACTAAATTAATTGGATGAGACAAGAGCTCGCCCCAGATACCCCAAATACCCCAAATGTTGCGAAATTGCGCATCAATAGTCGGATACCCAAGATCATCGGCAACCTCGGCCCTAAAGTAGGAGGCCAAGCTCGATGGCTACTTTTTCACGGGGAAAACCTCGACCGATGCCCGCAAGAACTCTATAAAAGGGCGCGAGAATACCTAATATTCACCGATGAAACGTTAGCGCCTATTGCGAATAACAATGAAAACGTATTGGCTATTCTCATAAGTGATATTTTTTGTGCCGCCGAAAGCAATTGCTGTAAATTTGCAGAGGAGGACGCCCTACTCTACAAAGACATAAGTCATCTAAACGAGCATCGCTCGTTGCTACTACCTGGCTTGGACAGATAGCGTGGCAGACTTGCTCCGAATCGCTGAAAAACCGCGTTCATAGGTTTTTACCCACGAAACCAATGTGTCGGAATTGCACGGCCCTCAACAGCACTTTTAATTGTCCTGTACTTCCAAAAAACACTGTTCGCTTGTGCCGAAAACATGCATATTATATGGATGTCGGATTACATAAATCACTCAACTAGTTCCTCTAAGCTTGGCTCCTATGACGCGTACAAGTTGTCCTGTCATCCCGAGCGGCCACGCTACCTGGACTACCTGCACTTATTCTCATCCGTTGAGCCGTGCTGCTCCTCTAATCGTTTGGGCAATGAGCTGATTCAAACCCATCGTGCAGCGCTAATCATCGATGGGATCCGCGTCGATGTAATGCTGATCGGACAACAGGTCGGTCCAAGCTCAAACCTGCAAGAGCTCAAGACCATGATGCGGTCTAAGGAAGAACTTACGCGCTGGAATAATGGGATGCCGACTGCCGCGTCGTTCGAACGCGCGATGGAGGCTGTGTCCATCGCTGTCGCTGAGAATCGACCGATCATCACCTTCGTCGACACTCCCGGGGCCGACCCAACCGAACGCGCAGAGCGCGAAGGTATCGCTTGGCGCATCGGTTCGACCATCGGTCACCTGCTCGATGCCCCAGTGGCTACGGTCGCCGTGATCCTAAATCGCGCATGCAGCGGTGGGGCAGTAGCACTAACAGCCTGTGACCACATACTGGCGTTGGAGAACTCGACCTTCTCACCGATCGCCCCGGAAGCTTGCTCGTCAATCCTGTTTCGCAACCGTGACCGCGCCGATGAGGCCGCCGAACTGCTGCAATTGACCGCAGCAGATGGGTTACGTAACGGCGTCATAGATGAAATTGTCAGCGAGGGACCAGAGCCCGCACACATCGATCCCAAGCCCATATTCGACAACCTAAGCCGCGCACTCAAGCGCAGCATCCAAACGCTTACCGACCGCCCTAGCCAGGACCTCATCAAAGATCGTGATGAACGGTGGCATAAGATGGGACGTTGGGGCACCGCTAGTTCAGAACACGTCGCATCACTTGAGCCAACAGACTCATTTTTGCCGGAACCCACCGACCTCGGATATATCATGCGCCACAAGGACTGTCGTGATTCATCGGGTCGACGACTCTACCAACCTGTAGTCCGTAGCAAGCTCATCGCAAACAGACTTCTCTGTGAAGATTGCGGCAAGCGCTACGCCTATCGCTCATTGCCTGAAAACATGGCAGCGGTTTTGGATCCCGATAGTTTTTTGGAGCACGACGAAACCAAATTGATTATTGATCAAGATTTATTAGGGTTCCCCGAGTACGCGGACCAGCTGGTACAAGCTCAGGTGAGTACAGGGCTCGCCGCAGCGACACTGACTGGCAATGCCACAATCAATGGCCTCCCGGTTGTATTCTGCGGCAACGCTTTTCAATTCGTTGGCGGCTCTCTGTCGATGTGTACTGCCGAAAAGTTATGGCGTGCTGGTGACATTGCGATGCGTACCCGCACACCTCTGGTTGTGGTCGCCTGTGGCGGTGGAGCACGAATGCAGGAAGGCGCATTCAACTACCCAAACGTGATTAAAGCACAGCTGGCTGTTGCCCGCGTCGAGCGCGCCGGAGTTCCTGTGGTTACGATTCTGACAGACCCCACGCTCGGCGGCATCACCATTAGCTTTGCCTGCCGCGGCACCAAGCTCTTCGAGGACGGCGCTGCAAATATCGGCTTCAGCGGTCGACGTGTCATCGAGCAATTCACAAAAGACAAACTCTCAACAGAGTTTCAAACAACACGTTGGCTGCTCGAACATGGCCATGCTGAGCACGTGATTCCTTTAGAACAGATGAAAGCCGCAATTCATCGGGTACTCCTCGATCAAAGGGGCTTATGGGGTCAGGCCTTACATTTCACATAGTGCCGAGGGAGCAGAGTGAAATGTAAGACCTGACCCTGCCGACTGGGGGCTTATGGGGTCAGGCCTTACATTTCACATAGTGCCGAGGGAGCAGAGTGAAATGTAAGACCTGACCCTGCCGACTGCCAATAGCCTCTTTATATTGCCTATACTTCGAACACCTAACCCTGGACTGCTGATTCTATTGCTGAATGCGTAATTCGCCGCGCATATGTAACCGCGCGGCCTACCGGGTGCTGCTTGGGCGTACTCTTCTTAACCAGCCCAGGCCAGACAAGGCAGAGAGGAATAACCACGCCGTAGCAGGCAGGGGCACATTCGACACTTTGGTTGCCACTGCAAAACTGCGGAATGTGTCGTTATATCGATTTCCAGAAGCCCTCGTATCACTGCACTTTTCAGCAACTTGGCTCAACGGGTTAAAACAGCTGGCGGTTACCCCCTCCCACGGTCGGCCATTAATCCCCCATGCATAGGCTGTGACAAAAGCGGGTCCTAGATAACCTAAATCGTTACCAAGGTATCCATCAATATTCGGGTACCCAAAAGCATCGGCCACCGCGTTCGCAAAGTAGGAGGCCATAGTCATATCATTCCACCACAACAGCTGCGGGGAATGTGTGGTGAAAGAAAAAGGGCGAGTCGACTGCGTTGTGACATCGTATAAATCGCCAGCATACTCCACTTGCATAGGTCCCGAGTGAGCCCGCAACGGCAAGATCATCGAGAGGATGAATAAACACCCGCTCAGCTTAAGGCGCTCAACCCGGCTAGAATTTCGACAGAGTGGTAGCATTGGAATACCCCTTGACGGTAGGTTGCAGGAGCGACCCTGCTATTTATTTTCGTTTCGCTCAACTATAGCTGCGAACTAGCGATAAGCAAGGGGAAATCCAGGGACAGTTTACTTATCTATTAGCCACGAGTGTCCGAATTTTCTGGGGGGCATCAAAGCGCGTCCTTGAGCGGCTTGACGAAGGACTTACCTGTGCATGCGTACGCCCCAGAGTTATCAAGTTATGCAGCAGTATTTCGGTGCCTATATTGAGAAGTTCTTAGCCCAGTCTGCTTATACTCAGAAGACGTTTCCGCGGAAACGTCGGGCATCCCTTCTGCCCCGCTTGGCTCACGATCTCCAGGGGCCGACCTCCCGGAACAGCTGACTGATCTGTTCGCCACGACATCGAGACGAGACGAGACGAGACGAGTCTTTATGGGAGCCGGATCACAAAAAATCTCATTGTTTTTGAAGTTTATACCGGCCAACACGCTTGCATACGCATTAAACTGATGTGACTTTGCTCAATCCAGCATTATTTAAAAAGTGGAGATGGCAGCCTGCAAGCTGCCCCATGACATTCATTCAAGAACGTAAAAGTAAGGCTGAAACACGATGGACACTCTGCGTAAATTCACACTGCACGCGATCGTGCTTCTCCTTTTGCTCGCTCAGGGGTGCAGTAACGGCGGAAACTCATCCGATACAGCGCCTGTTAACGCGAACAACCCTGAAGTGGGAACGCTACAGATAGCCCACACACTGGACGGGGTGGCGCCACAGGAAAGCGGTTCCAGCCTATTTTCCGTCATCCGCGGACTGGATGCCTCAGACAATGTGATATACGGCCCGCTAAAACTATCCTACAGCGCGGAGCACACCATCGCAGACGTGCCGATAGCGGTTGTGCGAGTACTCATTGAATATCGTCTGGGTACAGGGCAATTGATTGCGC
>JBDNIE010000313.1:0-5143 GCA_041688425.1 Halioglobus sp.
CACCTGACCCCATCCCGAACTCAGAAGTGAAACGATGCATCGCCGATGGTAGTGTGGGGTTTCCCCATGTGAGAGTAGGTCATCGCCAGGCTTTAAACCCGAACCCCGATCAGTATCACTGGTCGGGGTTTTTTATTGGTGATCAGGGCAGCGTTACGCAGGAGAAGCCCTTCCGCAGCTCAAGCCCCCATAAACAGGGGCAGGTTTTTGATGGCCTCAGGCGGTCCCTTCGATCTCTATTCGCTGTGACGCCTACATGTTTCTGTTCAGCTTAAATCAGTGCCAGTGCGGTCTGCTCCCTAGATAACCCGGTCGTTGCCTCCGTCGACTGGTATCTGCGCGCCCGTTGTTGCTAGGAAAATATCGCTGGCCAGCGTCGAAACCAATCGTGCTACATCGGTGGAACGAATTTCTCTGCCAAGCAGGTTTTTCGTCTTGTATTGTTCCACGCTCATTTTGTAACGGTCAGCCGAACGCGCCAGTGCTTCTTCAGTCCATAATGCCGTATCAAAAACAGCGTCGGGATGTACGACATTGACTCGAACGCCGTCCGCTGCCAGTTCCAGCGCAGCCACCCTTGCCAGTTGTGTAATACCGGCCTTGCTCACCGAGTAAGCCGAAGCGCCGGGTCCTGGAGCGGCAAAGTTTCGTGAACCGACAATAACGATGGACGCATCTACCCCAAATTTAAGGAAGGGAATTGTTGCGGTCATAAAACGCTGGGTGGCCGTTAGATTAAGCGTCATGGTTTGGTCCCAAGTGGCTTCAGTATGATTCTCAATAAGCTCACCTGATCTGAAAATGCCGGCATTACACACTACGATATCCAGCCCGCCGTAATGGGTGATGACATGGTCTACTGCAGCGGCGATCGATTTACTGTTGGTCACATCGCACACGATACCTGTCAATCCGTCCTGGCTTAGAGCCTTCACTACGTCGGGGTTGATGTCCAGTCCGACAACTACGGCCCCGTCTGCCCACAAAGCCTCGCAGGTGGCCTTTCCGATCCCGCTGTTGGCACCTGTCACCATAGCAACCTTGCCCTGATGCGGCTTACCTGCTTCGGTGTTTTTGCCGAGTTTTGCTTGCTCCAGTACCCAGTACTCTAATTCGAATATATCCTTTTCAGGCAGCGCTTCCCAGCCGCCTATAGACTCGCCCACCTGTATCGCCCACCGCGTATGCCTGGCAATATCGGAAATTATTCTGCACTCCTTTATGCTGTTGGCAAAGGCAATTGAGCCGGCATCGCGCCAGATAGCGACGCGCGGCGCGGCGTCAAGAATCTGCAGATCGGGGCTTTTATAAGCGTCGAAATAGCCGCGATAGTCGGTGACGAACTTTTCAACTTCGGGAATTCCTTGTAATGGTTTGCTATTGATCACTACCGGCGTTCTCTTTGTGCGTATCACGTGGTCTGGTGTTATCGGCCCTCGGGTAGCAATGGCGGCAACATTCGGGAGGCAGGAAAAACCCTGCGCATCAGGCGTTTGGTCCAGTACTGCCAATTGGGCGCTGCCTTGCGCCGCCGAAACGGCTTTTCTAATTCGAGCAAGGTCTATAAGGTTGATGGCGCACTCTGCAAGGTGAAGTTTAGTCTCACCGTGTGACGCAATGTAATCCTCCGCTCGCGTGACCAACTCAATCATGTTTTCGTAGGCAACTCTGGCCTCAGCATCGTAAGTGAATACCCCGTGATGCATCAGGATTATGCCCTTGTACTGGTCGGGGCTGTGGTTCTTTAACGCCTTATTGACCTGCCTCGAAAGAATGAAGCCGGGCATGATGTAGGGAAGCACCAGACAGTCGGGGAATATCTCAGCCAGAATCTTTTCTCCCCGCGGATTGTTGCTTAGTGTAACGATGGCATCCGTATGGGTGTGGTCGATAAATTTCGCTGGAAGGATTGCGTGCAAGATCGCTTCAACGGAGGGCGATGGTGCCGAAGGGTCGAGCATTAGCGCACGCAGTTGTCGGGTCATGTCCGTGTCAGATAGGCTTTCCAGTTCTGCGAGCATTCGCGTCTCTTGCAGTTTTATGGCTGGGAAGCCTGCTTTCTCAATGGTCTTCAAATCCCATCCGCTACCTTTGACATAGAGCACCTCTAGCTCATTGCCAAAAAAGTCCTGCGCGATGGCTTTCACTGATGTGTTGCCGCCGCCGTGCATCACGAGTTCATCACTGGAACCCAAAAGCCGCGATGTGTACACGCGCATGGCAAGGTCGTCATTGACAAAGGCAGCGGCAGTCTCGTCGCACCACAGGCTTTTCATTGTTTCCGCTCCTGATTGGTTGTGAAGCTCTCGCTAGGCCGTAAGAGGTAATATTGGTTCATAAAAAAGAAAAGGCGCCTGGCAAATTGATTGGCCCAGTATCGGATAAAGTCAGTTCAGTCGGAACCCGAACATCAATCTCATTGATTGCCGATAAGAAGCGGAAATTCTCAGGATGATAGTGACTTTGCATGCATGTACAAATCTCTATCGAACTCATTGTCGATAGCAATGCGACGCCTGAAGCTTGGTGAAACCGCGTCTTTCTCGCCAACGTGTCGATGTGGAATGGACTTGATCTTCCAATCATGATTATCAATTAATTGTCTGAGAAACTTATCGTAGTGCTCAGTGACGCCCACCACTTCAACAGCAGATAAGTTTTCCTTGGCCAACGATAATCGGTTGTTGTCGACTTGAATAACGCCGGTACTGGCTGCAAAACATTCAACGCAAAAACGACCCGGTTTCCTGCTCCGAAACTGGTCCAGCTCATCTGATAGATTCGTTCCGTCGCCTACTTCGTGCCTTGGCGGCAGTCGAGGCCCTCCGGCAAGTAGACGATCTTCTGCCAACGTTTCCACAGAGGACATCGAAAATAGTTTGGTCTGGTAGTTTTGAATAAAAGTTGCTTGAAACCAGGGGTCTTCGTAAATCTCCTCCAGTTGCATCTGCTGGTGTTCGGTGTGGTAGCGTCGGCAGTGCTTCAGATAGGAAAGAGTTCGCTCAACAGGTTCCCGGACCAGGGTCATTGCGACGTAGGGGTCCTGCAGGAGCTCCCGCACTGCGTATGGGATATGCCCGCGCACCATCCGGAGTCTCCCCTGCAGAGCGTTCACATCGGCGACCAGACCAGGGACGAATAAATAGGCTTCGATACGTCGAAAAATGTCAGCATCTGGAACTAGGCATGCGTCAGGGTATCGATCTTCAGGAGCGAAGTTCTCCCCGATAATGTCAGCAAAAGAAGTGCCTCCGGTCTTCATGACGTGAATGAAGAAAAATTTTTTATCATCACGCGGTGTCATTGAAACCCTGTGGATTTAGACAAAGGAGGCTGTATCAAGGGAATTCCCGTTATTGTGATAATGCAAACGTGCGGCAGCGATTCTCAGGTGGCAATGATTGGGATAAGGCGTTTCCCTCTCGCTTCGAGATGACTGGGTCGAACCTGCGGCACAAGCTTTATGGCAGATTCGACAGCGGCAAAAGAAGCCGCACTTTGACTGCTAAAGGTCGCGATCATTTCGTCGAGATCAGCCGGTGACGTTTCGCCTGCGTTGACGGCGCGAATTTTGTCGGTGACGGCATTAAGTGGGTCATGGTTGCATGAGCGACATACCGGCTCCCTGCTGGTAACGTGCAGCAGTTTTTGTTCGCTAATAGCGAGGATTGAGGCCTCGAATACGCTCGCTAGCGGGGCTTCTTTCTTCCAATCGGAACAGCAAAGATAGTAGAGGCCATCGTAGCCGATGAACAAAGACAGGTAGGGTACGGGGCAAATCCATTGATGACCGCTTTCCTCCATGAGTCGCTCGGCTTCGCGGCGCTCAGCAAACTTTTCATATTGCATGTGATCTACGAATAAGGCGCCACCACGATTGATGACATCGTACTTCATGAAATGGGTGACGCCATGGCTGCGCCAGAATTCTTCCATTCGCGTTGTGTGGTCAGGATCTTTACGGTGGTTCACTAGAACAATTTGTACCTCGCATCCCTCACCCGAGTCTTTGATGAATCGCACAATATTGTCGCGCGTCTCCTCATACGGAAGATTGTAAATCCTCTCATAGTCCTCACCGAGGTCCGATATATTGATGTTGACGCTAGTGACACCTGCTTCGAGGATGGCATTGCCTCTCCTCTCATCCAACAATGCGCCGTTACTGGACATGCCGCAAGACTTAAAGCCGGCCTCTCGCACTTTCTGGATAAATGCAGGGGTGTTGGGGTTGATGAGCGGCTCACCAAGACCACATATATTGGGATTTATGAGAAGGTCGGATGTGGCGGAGGGGCGGTTACTCTCACGGAATTCCACTGCCCGATGCAGGGCTTGGTCAAAAGTGGCCATAGTCATATGGCCCTGGTGCGGCGTGGCGTCTCTGGGGCAGAAGTGACACACGGCATTACAACGATTTGTTGCTTCAATGTCGATGTTGATACTAATTGCCATATATTATCCGTCGAAATGTTGTCCGGCTCCGCCAGTATAGTGGAAGATAATTCACTAAGTATAGGAGCACGTAGAGAGGGATGGGTACTGGTAAAGGGTCCGTTGACATGAAAGGGCTATAGATATTGTCGATATGTTAGACATCGCTAGGAAATCCTAGTGGAATCGTAAAGCAAGTGTGCGGAACAATCGCCGATCAAATCGACAATCATTTCCCGACTTGAGAAGCGCCACTCGTTTCCCACCTTAAGGAACTCATCTTTGTATCTACCAGAAATAATCACCTGTAACGGGAGTTCGGTGGTGGCCTGAATTACGGTGTAATAGGAGCGTGCAGAGGCTTGTGTGCCATTCCAATTCAGCTCAATAATTACATTGGTAGTAAGGTGTTTGGTTAATGGCGTACCTGTTTCCTCATGCAACCGGCAGGACAGTTGATACATCTCAAGTACTTCATCAAAACCCGTTCGAGTTACATCGTGTACTCTCGACTTTATTTCGGCTTCACGAAACAACTCGGCCACGCCTTTCAGGTCGCCGTCGTCGATTAGTTCGGCATAGCGGTAAATCAGGTTTTCTATCTGGCGACTGTCTTCCATAAATATTTACCTGGGTGGATCAAATTGCACATACACAGAGACTGATAATGGCCAGAAATCTTAGCTAGTGACTACAACCGGGATGTTAG
>JBDNIE010000314.1:0-6440 GCA_041688425.1 Halioglobus sp.
AACATCGAAGCGGTGTATCACAGTATTGTTGGTGGGGAATACCAGCCGTTTGAGGGCATTTGTTTAACCGATACCTTTCAAATGTACGAAAAGGAAGACTTGGTAGACACTCTATTGGTCGATAATAGCGCCCGCCGTAAGCGGCAGAAGAAACTTGATATTCGGGTGATTATTGGCAATCCACCATATTCAGTCGGGCAAGGTGATGCGAACGCAAATAATCAAAATGTAGATTACCCATATCTGGATAAGCGTATCCGAGCCTGTTACTCGGAGCGATCTAAAGCTACCAATAAGAATGCTCTTTATGACAGCTACATTCGCGCTATACGTTGGGCATCGGATCGCATCGGTGATAGCGGAGTGATCGGTTTTGTCACCAATGCTGGCTTTTTGGAAGCAAATACTTCCGATGGTTTGCGTAAATGTTTGGCCGAGGAATTTTCCAGTGTTTATGTTTTTCATTTGCGGGGCAATCAGCGAACACAAGGCGAGCGTTCACGCAAGGAAGGTGGCAAGATTTTTGGTAGTGGCAGCCGCGCTCCCATTGCAATATCGCTACTGGTGAAGAATCCGCAATCCAAGCAGCATGGCCAGATCCTGATTCACGATATTGGCGACTATCTGAGTCGTGAAGAGAAACTAACAACGATCAGAGAATTTTCCAGCATTAAGGGCATTGAGGAAGCGAGTGGCTGGCAGAAAATTACACCTGACGAACATGGAGATTGGCTGAAGCAGCGCGATAACAGCTTTAAAGATTTCATTGTCATGGGCGACAAGAAGAGGACTGAAGATAGGTCGCTTTTTTTGACTTACTCCTGCGGCGTACAAACAAACCGCGATGCATGGGTGTTCAATTCTTCAAAGGGTACTGTGCAAAGGAATATGCAAAAGATGATCAGCATTTACTGTGCTGAGGTTGACCGATTTTCAAAAGCAGCAACCGCTATGGATCGCCGTAGCCGCGAAGTATTTGCGAAGGACTTTATTACCACTGATCCTGCAAAAATCAGTTGGTCAAGCAGCCTAATTGGAGATCTGGTTGCGCTCAGAAAGGGAGCCTATTCCGAGCAGCGCATGGTTCCGAGTCTCTATCGCCCATTCTCAAAGCAATGGTTGTACTTCGATCGAATGTTCAATCATCGCCCGTACCAGATTTCAAAAGTATTCCCGAATACGACTTCCTCCAATCGCATGATTATGCTCAAGCAGCGGTGGTCAGGGGATGGGCAACTTTCGTTGATGGTCAATTGTATACCTGAACTTCAGACCGATGGCGGCACCCAGTGCTTTCCCCTGTATTTGTACGACCCCGTCGAATCTGTTGACCAGACCGATCTTGAAGCTACTGAAGACCTATTCACGGCAAGTACAGAAAAATCTGTCGCCGCCAAAAGCACCTACACCCGCAAGGACGCCATTACCGATGAGGGTTTTCAGTATTTCAAAGATGCCTATCCCGGACAAGCCGTAAGCAAGGAAGATGTGTTCTATTACGTCTACGGCCTACTGCACTCAACCGATTACCGGGAACGCTACGCTGACAACCTCAGCAAAGATCTGCCGCGTATACCATGTGTGAAGACCGACGCTGATTTCTGGCACTTCTCTAAGGCAGGGCGCGATTTGGCCGAACTACACCTTAACTACGAAACCGTGAAACCATTTCCAGTGAAAATGGAAGTAAATGGAAAAGCGGCATTAGTGGACGATGACTACCGCGTAACAAAGATGAAGTATGGAAAGGTCGGTAAAGACAAAGACCTCACCAAGCTGATCTACAATCAACGTATCACCCTCACTGGCATACCACTGGAAGCCTACGAGTATGTGGTGAATGGCAAGCCAGCTCTCGATTGGGTGGTAGAGCGGCAATGCGTCAAAACAGATAAAGCCAGCGGCATAGTGAATGATGCCAACGACTGGGCAATCGACACTATGGGCGACCCCAAGTATCCGCTGGAGCTATTTCAGCGCGTTATTACCGTGAGCCTCGAAACAATGAAGATTGTGAACGGACTTCCGGCTTTAGATATTTAGCCGACCTGCAATGGAAACTTTCGGATTAAAGCTGTCTTGAGATTCGATGGCTCGACTGATGTTGTTTTTTAGCCAATGTTTTGAGTGGTGTATATGAAATATCCAGAATGGGCACCCCTATCACTGGTGGAGCTATATGAACGAAAAAGCGATCCTGCTCTTTCCGGCGACACTTCTCAGGCACTCGACCCTGAGTCCATCCTTGCGGATATTCTGCAAAAGGCTGATAGAGCCGTATCTGAAGACAACATAGAGAATTTACGAAGGCAGCTTTATCGCAACGTGATTGGTAACTCTCTCCCGCCTGAGGAAGAACTGGCACTTCTTGAGAAGCTCATAGCCGACCAAAGAATGAAAACTGTGTGGGCTGCACTTTCAAAACGATCCAAGGATCAGCATGAAGACCCGCTTCAGTTCTTCTCCGTCTGTCAGAGGGGGATAGCTGGCTGGCGGGGCGATCCAAAACAAACGCCAGCCGAGAGAAAGGCGTTTTATCAAGACCTATATGATGCCGTTGTGAGACTCGATGTCTTAATGAATGAAGCGGCTGGATTGGACTTCTATTCCATAGAGGACTTAATCCAAGACAGCTCTATCGAAACGATAACTGATGCCTCCGACATTCCACCTGCCTATTCTTCTGATGCGACTATGGAGTCCTCGTATTTGAAATTTAGTCTCTCTGAAATCATGCCCTCGTTTCACACGATATTGCGTGATATTAGCGAGAAAGCGATACTGCTGCGCGATGAGGCGGCTCCAATCAAGAAGCCAAACTCACAAAAGGCCGGGGCGCATTTCTTTATCAGGATGCTATCGGGCTACCTTCGGAACAGTTACGGGCAGCCTCTCAATGAAGTGGTGGCGTTAACCGCGTCAGTCGTTTTCGAGTTGCCAAATTGTGATGAAAGCTATGTGCGGAAGATAGCGAAACCGTAGACCCGGAACTTTTTCCTCTTCATTCCCCAAAATCTTCCCCGGCGCATTCTGGCCAAATTCTCAAGTCTTCTTCCTCTCTACCGTACCTGAGTCACTGCTGAAATGCCCCTTCGTTCAATAGCACCCAAGGGGATGCAAACATGCTTAGAATCATTCAAAGACTACCTGCCGTTCAGCAACGATCAGGACTCTCCAGATCAACCGTTTATCTTCGGATTTCTCAAGGACTTTGGACAAAACCAGTGTCTTTGGGGGGCAGAGCGATTGGCTGGCCAGACGACGAGATAGATACGCTGAACTCCGCACGGATCGCGGGCAAGACGGACGATGAAATCCGCGAACTGGTGCAATCGTTACACGCTGCTCGAAAGGATGCGTTGTGAGCCAGCGTAACCCCAGCATAGTGCTTGTGAAGATCAATCACGGCAATGAAGTGGGGGAAGTCGCTGTAACTTTGGGTATTCAAAGAAATACGCCGAAAACACAGTTCACAGGTAATTTCGATGAGTGCATGGTTTTAAGCCGCGCGGAATTTGTCGACTACATTTCTTCCGGGGAGGGCCAAGAATCATGAATCTCTCGGCTGAGTCTATCGCGCTTCACCTTGAAAAGAGCAGACGCATCAGGGCAGACCATTACACTGCCTGTTGCCCTGCTCACGACGATCGAACCCCGTCTCTGTCGATTACCCAAGCACCAGACACAGTATTGCTCTACTGCCACTCTGGATGCTCCCAGAGTGAGGTCATTGATGCCCTACTCAGTCTTGGGTTGTGGGCGAAGAAATCCAAAGGTCGGGAAGCTGTAAGACCCTTTTATACCAAGGATGATCTTGAGTATTACCGGATCTATTGCCTTATTTATAGAGACAATGTTCGCAACGGCCATAAGCCCTCCGAGGATGAGGATCGGCAATTTCGATCATTCTTCAAGGTCTGTGACGAGCAAGGGGCGGCACATGACCTTTGATGGAGAGAAATCTAAAGCCAAAGCCATGCGGGCGAATATGGATGAGGCATCCCATCCAATCGACTTCAATGACTTTCTTTTGACCGAGTCGAGCGAGGATATGGAGAAGAAAATGCTGGAAGATAAATTTGTACTGGGTCGAATGGCCATCATGGGACAATTTACTGTGTTCTACGCCTCTCCAAACGCTGGAAAAACATTGATCGGCCTGAAGTTGCTGACCGAGGCAATAGCTGCGGGCGAAATAGATGGTAGCAGTGTCTATTACATCAACGCTGACGATACTTATAAGGGGCTGGTGCAAAAGCGCACTCTTTGCGAGCAATACGGATTTAATATGCTGGTGCCCGGCCACAACGGTTTTAGGGCCGATAAGCTGTCAGAGATTATGTGTAATAGAGCGGCATCAGGCGATAGTCGTGGCTGTATCGTTATCCTCGATACTTTGAAAAAGTTCACTGACCTGATGTCCAAAGGGGTAAGCAGTAGTTTTGGCAATGTAGCTCGATCCTTTGTATCAACGGGCGGGACACTGATTTGTTATGCCCATGTGAATAAAAATAAGGCTGGCGACGGCCTGTCCATACATGCCGGAACCAGTGATATTTGTGACGACAGCGACTGCGTTTACATCATTGATGTGCTTGAGGATGACGGCAATACAAAAACTGTCACCTTCCGAAATACGAAGGATCGCGGTGATGTAGCTCAGTTTGCCAACTATCAGTACAAATCGAAAATCAACAATCCGGCGCTTTCGTACATGGAGCTGTTCGACAGTGTGCGATCCGTATCCGCAGACGAAGCAAAGATTGCTGGGGAAAGAGCTGCTATTGCCGATGGGCTGGCGAGGAATCATGAACACATAATGGCTGTTTTGAACCATATCAAAGCGGCGTCCAGAGAGGTCAGTAAGGGCGACCTCAGTGACCTACTACAGGGCAGGGGATTCTCCAAAGCGAGGGCGACCAGTCTCATAGATGCCCACACAGGCACTGACCAGCACCAAGGCCATAGGTGGAACTACGTTAAGGGCGACAAGAATGCCAAGCATTTCATCGCATTGTAGGGGGTATCTGGAAAACGGATTTTTGGACTTTTTAAAATGGAGCTTTTAAAAAAAATCGTCTGCAATGTGTCCGAAACCCTTGCCAACACTGTGTTTCCCAAAGATTCATATATTCCTATATATATTAAAAAGTTAATAAGTCTGTTTTCCAGAGGGTGGAGGTATCGGAACCACTTTAGGACTGGGTTCCCAAGTTAATGGGACGAAGGATAAACGAAATTGAGTCCATCAGTGGCTTTCAGGTGGCCGACGTAGTGACAATGAATACTTACCTTACGCACAATCAGCAGGTTTGCATCGAGCACTGCATCCAGAGCGGAGGCGATGGGTCTGGCGCACCCTGCTGACTGCAAGGGCTGTATCACCACAGCGGGAGTGCAGCCCGCCAAGATCGGACAAAAATTGGCCCATCAGAACCTGATAAAACCTGACATCAATTATCCCCTACAAAGAGTTAGCCTGATTTAACCAAAGTTAGCCAAAAGAGTTAGCCTGAAATAGCCAGAGGTTAGCCTAAAGAGTAGGTCTGAGTTGATTCGAGTTGACCTGAATTAGCCAAAAAGAGTTGAGCAACATTGACTAAAGTTGACCACATGAACTGACCCGCTCCCAGCTTTAGGAGCGCCATTTCCCCTGCCTTGGTCTTGTCAGGCACCAATACCATTGGCTATTACCCTATCTGAGGTTTGCGCCTCAGGCTCATTAGGAAGGGCTATTGGCCTTGTGATACGCTCTTTGGCAGAAGGCTTGTATAACGTGGAGTGGTATCCAATGAAGATCGCAACACAATTCTTAAAGGACTGCGCGACGGAAACTGCAAGGTATCAATCCTTGCTAACGCCAGAACAACTTACGGAGCTGGCGAGGAACCAAGCGAAAGAAGCGGCGCGTCTGTTTAAGGCAGAGCAGGAGTACGAACGGGAAGCAAGATTGGCGCGCAAACTGAAGGCCAAAGAACAAGCTAAAGTCGCATCTGGACGAGCTGGCAAAATATCCAAACCTGAAAAAGCCGAGAAATCCCAAATCATCAGGAGAGAAAAAACTTAAACAGCTCCGCAATAGCTGCCAAGCGCTGGCATAAGGCACCAATCTATTTCGAGTGAGAATTTGCTCACGTTATCCATACAAACCAATCATAGCTTGCGATAAGTCGTTCAGGGGCCCCACTGCTATGGCCATTGCTTGCAAGTTCTGGGTAAATATCTGGGTAAGTTATGGATGGATTATTATATTATCTTTATAAATCAATTAGATAAAATCTATATTCAAGTCCTCTTCTGGCACCATACTATTATTGAGCCGAACCAAGTGTTCGGCTTTTTTGTGTCTGTTCAATACGTTACGGCACATCTTGGATCATCACAGACTGACTGAAGTTTTGTTTGGTCCACCGATTGTGAGCCGCACCGGGTTTGTCGGA
>JBDNIE010000315.1:0-7128 GCA_041688425.1 Halioglobus sp.
AAAAATTACAATGAATTAATGAGTCACTTGTTGTACCTGAATAGTCGTGATAACTATCCCAACAAGTGCCCACACATCTGTCTTCATCTGATTGTTAAACAACATCTGCTACCGCCAGGGCGCAGATACCGGCTGAGGATCACCTCATCCGGGTGGCGTAGTATACGCATAGCGCCTCGCCCTGCAAGCGCTTTCAGTGAAATATTTAAATGATAATGTTTCGAGCAACGTTACGGTACAAAACTGAGCCCGTGAAGCACTCGCAACAAGACTTGATAGCGAATGAAATCTTAGACAGAGCAACACCAACTCGCTAGGTGTTCAGCCTGCCCACTTGCTCAGCACAGCCGTGAAAAATTGGTGTGGGAATTCTATGATGTCCCCCACCATAATCATTTAATCTCGGACAACCCCTTGCGTTCCTTGCGCTTTTTTAGGCCCTGCATAACCGGCCCCGACAACGCGTAAACAAGAAAGCATACTAGCAAAATACTCGGTGGGTCGAGTGTGATCAAGCCGAATACCAGCACTACGGCAATCATGACCACAAAAGGCACGCGGCCGCGAAAATCAATATCCTTAAAGCTGTAATAGGGAAAGTTCGCTATCATCAGAAAACCCACTATCGCAGTCAGCACTCCAACTGACAGGGACAATTCATGGGGTAGCGCCTCGCCCACTAAACCTAGGTCGTGACAGACCCAGACCGTACTGGCAAGGATCGCGGCAGCAGCTGGACTCGCCAATCCCGTAAAATAATTTTTATCGGCAGTATCAATCTGGGTATTAAACCGCGCAAGTCGCAGGGCCGCACATGCGACATAAATGAAGGCTGCACTCCAGCCAAATTTACCCTGCCCATCAAGCGCCCAACTGAACACAACTAACGCCGGCGCAACACCGAACGAAACCATATCGGCCAAACTGTCGTACTCCGCGCCAAACTTGCTTGATGTGTTAGTAAGACGCGCGATACGGCCATCCAATCCGTCCAGCACCATAGCAAAGAAAATGGCCACAGCGGCATTTTCGAAGTCGCCGCGCAGGGCGGCAATGATGGCGTAAAACCCGGCAAACAATGCGGCTGTGGTAAAAAGATTGGGCAGCAGATAGATACCCTGATGACGCACAGTTTGCCCATTTTCTGACACTTCTTCTTCATGCTCGTCGACCAACATGTCGAGGCGGGGAGCCACAGCGGCGGCAATGGCATCCTGCTCTGCTTCAGTAGCACCCGTTTCTTGTCCGGCTTTGTCTTCTTGCACGCCCATAGAATGTTCCAGTGTCTCGTCAAGTCGGTATAGTATCAAATAGCACGGTTGTTGGTCTGTAGGTAGGTCTGCTCTGATACATCCCAGAATGACTTCACAAGTGGACTGGTCAATCTCTGGCGCAGGCTACACAAACCCACCGTAAGGGAAGGCAAGGCGACTGGCACGCTAATCTGGCTGACACGTGACGCCATCCCGCTGGCCTCAATCACCAACTGCGGCGCGATGCCAACACCCAGGCCCAGCCCCACCATCGCGACAATAGCCTCGTGTCCCGCCACCTGCGCGTAAATTCGCGGTCGAATGCCCTGCGCCCGAAACCAGTCGTCCAGCATCTCCTTGGTAACGCCGCGCTCTGGCACGATAAAGGGAATACCAGTCCAGTCGATTTCGCCACCCTCCAGAACAGCGGCCAGCACCATATCACGCACTGCACAATCAGCCGTAGGAACACAAAAATGCAGGGGTGACTCCAGCAGGGGCAGGAACTCCAGTCGGCGCGGCATCTGGCTTGGACGCCCGCTCACTGCAACATCGTCCAGACCTGCAAGAATCCTGCCAACACCATCGGCCTGGTCACCGGTGTGCATTTTGATCTCTACCGCTGGATGGCTGGCTCGAAAGGATTCCAAAATCGGCGCGAGAATGCTGTAGGTCGCGGTCACCGAACAATACAAGCTCACCTCTCCCGCTAAATCTTTGTCATTACCCAGCTTGCGCCGCAACTGCTGCCACTGTGTCACAGAATTGCGCGCATACTCCCTGAACTCAGTCCCGGCGCTGGTCAGGCGTGCACTGCGATTGTCGCGCTCCAGCAGGGGCTGCCCCAGTTCATCCTCAAGGCGTTGTATGGTTCTGCTGACAGACGACACACTGATATGCAGCAATTCACTGCTGCGACTGAAGTTGAGCGTGTCGGCAACACTGAGGAATACTGTCAACGACCTGATTTCCATACGAATCGCTCCTGCTGCCTATCATCTTGCAAATATCGCAACACAGTATTACCAATATAGCGTTTTACGCAAGAAAACAATTGCCGTATGGTTCTCACCCATCTGTTGTCACACACCCATATTCAACCTCCGAGGCTCTCCATCATGGGACACAATTACTTCAACACGCTGCCGCTGCGACTGCAGCTCAACCAACTGGGCAAGTGCCGGTTCATGGACCGCTCCGAGTTCGCCGATGGCGTAGAGATGATCCGCGCAAAGAAGCTGGTAATAGTGGGCTGTGGCTCACAGGGACTCAATCAGGGACTGAACCTGCGCGATAGTGGGCTGGATGTGTCTTATGCCCTCCGTGAAGGCGCCATTATGGAAAAACGCCAGTCGTGGAAAAATGCGACTGAAAATGGCTTCACAGTAGGCACTTACGAGGAACTGATACCGCAGGCGGATATGGTCCTTAACCTGACGCCGGACAAGCAGCATACCAGTGTGGTCAATGCCATCATGCCACTCATGAAGCAAGGTGCCTGCCTGTCGTATTCGCATGGCTTTAACATCGTAGAAGAAGGGATGAAGATCCGCGACGACATCACCGTCATAATGGTCGCGCCCAAATGCCCGGGCACAGAGGTGCGTGAGGAATACAAACGCGGCTTTGGCGTACCCACACTGGTTGCGGTGCACACCGAGAACGATCCAAACAGCAACGGTCTTGAACTGGCCAAGGCTTACGCGGCTGGCACGGGCGGACATCGCGCGGGTGTTCTGCAATCGTCATTTATAGCAGAAGTGAAGTCCGACCTGATGGGCGAGCAAACCATTCTCTGCGGCATGCTGCAGACTGGCGCGATCCTGTGTTTCGATAAGATGGTCGAGAAGGGCATTGAAGCTAGCTACGCCTCCAAGCTGATCCAGTATGGCTGGGAAACCGTGACTGAAGGCCTCAAGCATGGCGGCATTACCAATATGATGGACCGCCTTTCCAATCCGGCCAAGGTTCGCGCCTTCCATCTGGCGGAGGAACTCAAGAGCATTATGCGTCCTCTGTATGAAAAGCATCAGGACGACATTATGACCGGTGCGTTTTCGCGCACCATGATGGAAGACTGGGCGAACGATGACGCCAACCTGCTGAAATGGCGTGCCGCTACTGCCGAGACGGCTTTTGAAAAATCATCCAACACCAGCGCGGAGATCTCCGAGCAGGAATTCTACGACCACGGCATCCTGCTGGTTGCCATGGTGAAAGCGGGCGTTGAGCTAGCGTTCGAAATTATGGTCTCGGCGGGCATCATCGCGGAGTCGGCCTACTACGAGTCACTGCACGAAACGCCGCTTATCGCCAACACCATTGCTCGCAAGAAGCTGTACGAAATGAACGTGGTGATTTCTGATACTGCAGAATACGGTTGCTACCTGTTTGACCACGCGTGCCGCCCGCTGCTGGCAGACTTCATGAGCAAGATCGACACAGACGTCATCGGCAGGGGCATTGGCGGCGACAACAGCGTCGACAATATGGAGCTGATCACCATCAATGAGGCGATTCGCAGCCATCCCGTGGAGATTGTCGGCAAGAAACTGCGCGGCTATATGACAGCGATGAAGCGGATCGTTTAGAGAGCACTATCACGGATCTACGAAAGGGGCTGCAAGGCCCCAGTGGCATCTATTTTCGGTGCTAGCCCGTCGTCAAACCAGGTAGAGCTTTTAGGGACACGCCGTAAATACGCACCAATAAACAGGGGCCGGCTCTTCATGGCCTCAGGCTGCCCCTGCGAAACTCTACTCGCTTTGACGCCTGTTTGCGTTTCTTCAGCTTAAGTTGCTCGATAATCGCACGTACCAGCAGTACTGGATGCATATCCCAACAGAGCAGCTAAAGACTTAGCACTTTCTCCCCTCGCGATATCCCGGCGACACCAGAGCGCACTACCTCAAGAATCTCCGCACCCGCCATTGCCGCCACAAAAGCGTCTAGCTTATCGCTCGTGCCGGTCAGCTGAATGGTGTAAACGGTGGGGCCAACATCTACGATCTGCCCGCGAAAAATGTCGGTCGTACGTTTTACCTCTTCCCGCGCTGCGCCAGTAGCTCGCACCTTGATCAACATCAGGTCGCGCTCAATGTGCGCGCCATCGGTCAGCTCGGCCAGCTTCACCACGTCAACCAACTTATTGAGTTGCTTGGTGAGTTGCTCGATGCGCAGATCGCTACCCACCGTTGACAACGTCAGTCGCGACAGAGTGGGATCATCGGTAGGTGCCACATTCAGCGTCTCAATATTGTATCCGCGCTGCGAAAACAGACCGACCACGCGAGACAATGCACCCGGCTCATTTTCCATCAACATAGAAATAATGCGTCGCATGTCAGGTCCTCTCGTTCTTGCTGAGCCACATATCGTTCATCGACCCATTGGGAGCAATATGCATGGGATACACGTGTTCCATGGGATCAATAAAAATATCCAGAAATACCAGCCGGTCTTTCATGGCAAAGGCAGCGTCCATCGCACCGTCGAGGTCAGTCAATTTTTTAACTTCGATACCGACGTGACCATAGGCTTCCGCCAACTTAACGAAATCCGGCAACGAATCCTCGTAGGTGCTCATCGCGTGACGACCTTCGTACTGCATGTCCTGCCACTGTTTGACCATGCCCAGATTGTTATTGCGCAGATTGATGATCTTGATCGCAGAGTTGTACTGGGTGCACGTTGATAGCTCCTGGATGTTCATCTGGATACTACCCTCTCCCGTCACACAGGCGACTTCCATATCGGGAAAGGCCAACTTTACACCCATAGCCGCGGGCAGGCCAAAGCCCATGGTTCCCAGCCCGCCCGAGTTTATCCAGCGACGCGGCTTATCGAACGGATAATACTGTGCCGCAAACATCTGGTGCTGGCCAACGTCCGAGGTGACGTAAGCATCGCCTTTGGTGGCGCGATACAAACTCTGGATCACCTGCTGCGGCATGATCATATCGCTTTCGCCATAGCGCCGACCGGTGAACAGCCCCTGAGCAGCGCGCCACTCTTCGATCTGCTGCCACCAGCGCCCCAAGGCACCTTTATCAGGCACAGCTTGATCTTTCTCAATCAGCGCATCAATCTGCGTCAGCAACTCTGCCAGCACAGAATGTACTGGTCCAACGATGGGAATATCCGCCATCACTATTTTCGAAATAGAGGCTGGGTCCACGTCGATATGGATGATCTTGGCACCGGGACAAAACTTGTCGACCGTGTTGGTCACACGGTCATCGAAGCGGGCGCCAACGGCCAAAATACAATCGCTGTGGTGCATGGCCATATTGGCCTCATAGAAACCGTGCATGCCCAGCATACCCAAAAACTGCGGATCGCTGCCGGGAAACCCACCGAGACCCATGAGTGTACTGGTCACTGGATAATTCAGTTTCCGCGCCAGCTGTGTCAGCAGCTCACTGCCGTCACCCATTATCACGCCGCCACCGCTGTAGATGATCGGTCGCTTGGCCGCGAGCAATAGTTTCGCGGCTTTTTTTATCTGCCCTGTATGACCGCGCTGCGCCGGCGCATAAGAGCGCATCTTGACCGTCTTCGGATAACTGTATTCAAAAACCGCATCCGGCCGAGTCAGATCCTTGGGAATATCGATAACAACCGGGCCGGGACGACCACTACAGGCAATATGAAATGCCTTCTTGATAATGAGCGGCAAATCCTCCGTGCGCTTGACCATAAAGCTGTGCTTCACGATGGGTCTGGATATACCGATCATGTCCGTTTCCTGAAAGGCATCCTCGCCAATCAAATGGCTCTGCACCTGCCCAGCAAGTACCACCATCGGAATCGAATCCATATAGGCTGTTGCGATACCTGTAATCGCATTGGTCGCTCCGGGGCCAGACGTAACCAACACAACCCCGGGCTTGCCGGTAGCCCTGGCATAGCCGTCCGCCGCATGGGTGGCAGCCTGTTCATGGCGCACCAGAATATGGGGGACTTTGCAGTCCTTGAACAACGCATCGTATATGTGTAACACCGCACCACCGGGGTAGCCGAAGATATACTCAACACCTTCGTCTTCCAATGCGCGGGCGATCATTTCACCGCCGGATAACAAACCCACAATATCTCTCCACTGTAAAACGTCCGGCGCGTAACCCTCACCGGATCATTCCAAAGTTTCGTATGGATGTTGCTAAAAAATACCTGAACAGGTATTTAAAAAGCTACGCCACCCACCCCCAATTCAAGCTCGATACACTGCCCCCAATCTCCCCACCGGGGAATACGATCACGAACTGCCTGTGTATCGGTTGCCCTGCGGGGTAGCGCAGTGTCTGGCCCTCAATCTGGCCAATACGGCACACATTGATTACGGGACTTACAAACAGCCGTGTCAAATAATGGGATTGACGCGGTGGGCCAGCGGCCGAGGGTACTCGACGTTAGCCGTTGCCATCTGCAAGACCTTCCTATTGTCGCGTCCGGTGACGGTTAAAGTCAACCTCACGCGAGCATCCATGGCGGATAACCGGACATTAGTCACATTGCCTACGGGGGTGATGTGGGGTACTTTTGAGCGAGTTTGAGTAGATCAAGGAGACACTATTTTGAAGCGTGAATTAGCCATTTTTTCACTGGTACTGGCATTAGCCGCACCCATTCTTTCCAGTTCTTTCGCCAACGCTGGCCAAGCCGTATACCGCTGGAACGACGCCCAGGGTAATCCGGTCAATAGCGACAGGCCCCCACCCGAGGGCGTCGACTACGAGGTAATCTCCACCAAGTCGAGCATGGTGCGCTCCGTGGATGCCGATGAAGGTGCAGTGCCTGCAGAAATCACCCCCAGGCCTGGCAACGAGTTTGAAGCGGTGAATGCCAATCCACCCAAGATTGAGAAAAACCCGGA
>JBDNIE010000316.1:0-8220 GCA_041688425.1 Halioglobus sp.
ATGGCGGAGAGCGAGGGATTCGAACCCTCGATAGGGTATAAGCCTATACACCCTTAGCAGGGGTGCGCCTTCAGCCACTCGGCCAGCTCTCCGTGGGGGGTGTGGAATGCAAAAAGGTCGCATCCACAGGCGCGGCATAATACCACAACGGCTGCCGAATCAAAGCCATACGGAGATTTGCGGCGTGTTTATTCCTTGTCTTCTGTCGATAGCGGCACACCGTCGGTCGATGGCGGCACACCGTCATGAATACGGGTGTAGATTTCTTCACGGTGCACGGCGACATCTTTGGGGGCATTGATACCTATGCGCACCTGGTTTCCCTTCACGCCTAATACGGTCACCGAGACGTTATCACCAATCATTAGTGACTCACCAACCCTGCGGGTTAATATCAACATTCTTCCTACACTCCCGTCTCATGGCCACAACTCTGCGGTTGCGACACCGGACAATTTTTCAGCACCCTTATAGGGCTCATCTTTTCAGCATGTATCAGCATGCACCATTTTAAGTCTGGCGGAAACCGCAACACGATCAATGTTATGAAGGTGCGCTTCCTATCGACCGGACAATCAGTCTACCCCACTATTACCTAGTCTGCGTTTTCGTCTCTGGGATCCGTTTCCAAACCAAAAGATGAGTGCAAGCCGCGTACCGCCAACTCCAAGTATTTTTCCTCAATGATAACGGAGATCTTTATCTCTGAGGTGGTGATCGTAAGGATATTGATACCCAGCTCGGCTAACGCCCCAAACATCTGGCTGGCAACGCCCGCATGCGAGCGCATACCGACGCCAACCACCGACACCTTGGCGATTTTGCTGTTGCTGGTCACTTTCTGTGCACCAATTTCTTTTGCCACCCGATTGAGCACTTCTTCAGCGCGCGCCAGGTCATTGCGGCCAACGGTAAAAGTAAAATCAGCCGTCTTATCGTGGCTGATATTCTGCACGATGACGTCGACCTCGATATTGGCGTCCCCGATAGGCCCCAGAATTCGGTAGGCCACGCCCGGCATATCCGGTACGCCTTCGATGGTGAGTTTGGCCTCATCACGATTGAACGCGATGCCTGCAATTGTTGGCGTTTCCATTTTTTTGTCATGCTCCATCGTGATCAGAGTACCGGGGCCATCTTTAAAACTGTGCAAAACCCGCAATGGGACATTGTATTTACCCGCGAACTCTACTGCGCGAATTTGCAACACTTTAGACCCCATGCTGGCCATCTCAAGCATTTCTTCAAAGGTGATCCGAGGCAGGCGACGCGCTTCACTTACTACCCTCGGGTCAGTGGTATAAACGCCCTCTACGTCGGTGTAGATCTGGCACTCATCGGCTTTTAAAGCCGCCGCCAGCGCGACCGCAGTAGTATCAGAGCCTCCGCGGCCCAGCGTCGTGATATTGCCGTTCTCATCGACCCCCTGAAATCCTGCTACGACAATGACATAGCCTTCCTTGAGGTCACGCTGCAAACGCTCATCATCAATCTCACGAATTCGCGCCTTGGTGTGAGCATCATCAGTGAGGATTCTCACCTGTGAGCCAGTGTAGGACTTAGCTTTCACACCGCGTTCGCTAAGCGCCATGGAGAGCAATGCGGTTGTCACTTGCTCTCCGGTAGAAAGCAATACATCCAGCTCGCGCAGCACAGGGCGTTCTTGCAGATCGTTAGCCAGTGCAATCAGGCGATTGGTCTCACCGCTCATAGCCGAGACAACCACGACTATGTCGTGGCCGTCGGCACGAAAGCCGGCGACTTTGTCTGCGACCAGCCCGATACGGTCAGTGTCGCCGACCGAGGTGCCACCAAATTTTTGTACAATAAGGCTCATATTTTCTCGCGATGATTTTTGAGTGCCTTTACTACCACTGCACGCAGTACGCCATTCCGAAAAACGGCCATTAAACAACAACAAGGCGCAACATTAAACCGTCCAGACGGCGGTTTTCGCGCAGCCCGTCCTCTCAGTCGAGCTGCGAAGATACCCACTCTGGCACGCGCTTAAGCACCTCGGGCAAGGCCTGCACATCGTTACCACCGCCCTGTGCCATATCGGGTTTGCCGCCGCCTTTGCCACCCAATCGCTGGGAAAATTCGCGCATCAAATCACCCGCTTTTACTCTATCGGTAAGGTCTTTGGTGACACCCGCAATCAACGCGATTTTATCGTCCGTTACCGCTGACAACAGAATAACCGCACTACCGAGCTTGTTTTTGCACTGATCCAGTGTGTCGCGCAGTGACTTGGCATCGGCGCCCTCTACGTTGGCGGCCAGCACCTTGATGCCTTGTACCTCCACCGCAGCGGCGGTCAGATCACTGCCAGCAGAGGACGCCAGCTTTTGCTTGAGTCGGGAAATCTCTTTTTCAAGCTCTCTGTTTTCGCTGCGCAGGGCTGCGACCTTGCTAACCACATTGTCGGCATTGCCCTTCACGACTTCGCAGACAGACGCCAGATGTTGCTCATTCTCGTCAACCAGCGCCAGTGCTACGCTACCGGTTACACCCTCTATGCGGCGCACACCTGAGGCGACGCCAGACTCAGACACAATACGCAGTAAGCCAATGTCACCGGTTCGCGCCACGTGGGTACCGCCACACAGTTCGACAGAGAAATTGTCTTCGCCCATCGCCAGAACGCGCACTTCCTCGCCGTATTTTTCACCGAACAAGGCCATCGCTCCGGAGGCCACAGCGTCGTCCATAGACATCAGGCGGGTCTGCACTTCGGTGTTGGAACGTATCTGGTCGTTGACCAGGGTCTCGATGGTTTTTAACTGCTGGGCACTCACGCCTTCCGGATGTGAGAAGTCAAACCGCAGGCGCTGTGAATCTACCAGTGAACCTTTTTGCTGCACATGCTCGCCCAATACCCGGCGCAGGGCAGCGTGCAACAGGTGAGTGGCACTGTGATGAAGTCGGATGCGCTGCCTGACAGCTGCATCGACCTCCGCGGTAAGCGTGCCACCGACTTTCACGGTCCCTTGCAGGACCTTGACATGGTGTAGGTGATGACCCAAAGACTTGGTGGTATTGGAAACTTCCAGACGCAGATTGTCGGCGCTGAAGTAACCGGTATCGCCCACTTGGCCGCCCGACTCCGCATAAAACGGAGTGCGATCTAGTACCAGCACACCGGACTCATCGGTGCCTAACTGAGACACTTCCTCGCCATTGCGCAGCAACGCTGTCACTAGGCCCTCTCCTACCAGGCGGTCATAGCCGCTGAACTCGGTTGTACCCTCCAGTTTCAGGACGTCGTTGTAATCCACTTTAAAGCTGCCGCCTTCCTGAGAGCGGGCCCGCTGTTCTGCCATCGCGGCGTCGTAGCCTGTAATATCTAGCGTGAGATTGCGCTCGCGGGCGATGTCGTTGGTGAGGTCCAGCGGAAAGCCATAGGTGTCGTAGAGCTTGAACACCACATCACCAGGAATTTCAGTCCCTTCAATCGCTGCCAGCGCCTCCTCCAGAATCTGCATGCCGTTGTCCAGCGTGCGTGCAAACTGTTCCTCTTCGGCCAGCAGTGCTTTTTCAGCTAGCGCCTGCTGCGTGACCAGCTCGGAATAGGCATCGCCCATTTGGACGGCGAGCGTGGCAACCAGCTTGTAGAAAAAGGGTTGCTCCGCACCCAGTTTATTACCGTGTCGAATCGCGCGGCGAATGATGCGACGCAAGACATAACCGCGCCCTTCGTTGCCGGGCAGCACCCCGTCGACGATCAAAAAGACGCAGGAACGGATGTGGTCAGCAATCACGCGCAGCGAGTTATTCTGCAGATCTGTAACCTGTAACAACTGTGCAGCGGACTTGATTAACGCCTGGAACAGGTCGATCTCATAGTTGCTATGCACGTTCTGCATGATAGCGGCAATGCGTTCCAACCCCATGCCGGTATCGACTGATGGGTGTGGCAGTGGGTGCAGTTCGCCACTCTGGTCGCGGTTGTACTGCATGAAAACGAGATTCCATATCTCGATGTAGCGATCCAGGTCGTCATCTTTGCTGCCGGGCGGACCGCCCGGCAAGTGCTCGCCGTGATCGTAGAATATTTCGCTGCAGGGGCCGCAGGGACCCGTGTCGCCCATCTGCCAGAAGTTGTCTTCATCGAGGCGAGAAATACGTGCTTTCGGGAAGCCGATTTCCTCGATCCAGATCTGCTCCGCCTCATCGTCAGAAATATGCACGGTGACCCACAACTTCTCTGGCGGCAAGCCCAGCGTTACGGTGAGAAATTCCCACGCATAACGGATCGCCTCGCGCTTAAAATAGTCCCCGAAACTGAAATTTCCGAGCATTTCAAAAAAGGTGTGATGACGCGCGGTATAACCGACGTTTTCTAAATCGTTATGCTTACCCCCGGCGCGGACACAGCGCTGGCTGCTGGTCGCGCGCACATAGGCGCGCGGCTCATTACCCAGAAAGGTATCCTTGAACTGATTCATGCCGGCATTAGTGAACAACAGGGTGGGGTCGTTGACAGGCACCAATGAACTGCTGGCAACTCGGGTATGGTCGTGCTGTTCAAAGTAAGCCAGAAAGGCCTCGCGTATCTCTACGGTCTTCATTATCAATCTCGATTAGGGGATGTGTAGCAAGCTTGGTTCAGCCCGCCATATGACCTTCGGAAAAGGGCCTGCCACCCATGATATGCAGGTGCAGGTGAAAGACCGTCTGCCCGGCTTTCTCGCCGTTGTTGACGATGAGGCGAAACGCGTCACCCACACCGAGTTGTTCAGCAAGCTTGCCGGCAACCAGCATCAAATGCCCCAGCATAGCCTGGTCGCTGTCGCGGGCATCCACCAACCTGGGAATACCGTGCTTGGGAATAATCAGCACATGCACAGGGGCCTGCGGGTTGATGTCATTGATAGCAATGCAGTGCTCGTCCTCGTAGAGGAACTCACTGGGAACTTCACCGCGGATTATCTTGCCGAATATCGTGTCTGACATGCGAGGTTCTACCTTTCCTTTGCCCTACCCGAGTTTCTCATCTGCGGTGAGCTGGCGCGCTTCGCTTTCCAGCATCACCGGAATACCGTCGCGCACCGGATAAGCCAAACCGGATGCCCGGCAGATCAGTTCGTCTTTGTCCTTGTCGTATTCCACGGGTGCCTTGGTAACGGGGCACACCAGGATACTAAGCAGCCTTTTATCGATCATTATAGTTCCACACTATGGAAAACGCCCTGCATTATACGGGCTTTTTCAGGGCTTGGGCATGGGTGGTGCCAGCAATTGTGGGTCGATGCGATGGCTGCGCCAGTTCATGCGCCAGTCCAGATGCGCGCCTGTCGCACGGCCTGTGGCTCCCACTTCACCAATTAAATCGCCGACCTGCACTTCCTGCCCTACCTCTACCAGCACTTTGCTCAGGTGCAGGAACGCCGATGAGAAGCGAAATCCATGATCAAGAATAATGGTGCCGCCGGAGAAAAACAGGTCTGGCTCGGCCAGTGTGACAATACCCGCTGCCGGCGCGAGCACTGCTGTGCCGGTCGGTACCGCCACATCCACGCCATAATGCGGATTGCCCGCAGCCCCGTTATAGTAGCGTTGGCTGCCATAAACGCCGGATATGCGGCCCACGGTAGGCCACTCAAAACCGGCCAGTGCGGCTTGCAATAAATCCGGGCGAGTGAACTTCCGGGCCTTGGCTGCATCCACCAATGCCTGCTCGCGCCAGATACGGTTCATTTGCTCCGGTGGCGGAGTCACCGTCTTTTGCGGAACGCCTTCTACGCGCTGAATATTGAATGTTCGGGGAGCAATATGCAGCGTCTGCCGACAGACTTGCTCCCCTTCCTCCCCTGCAACAACCAATTGCGCCGTGGCTGGGGCATCGCGTCCGAAGCCGGCAACTGTGGTGCCGTCATCCAGCACATCCAGCGGCTCACCGTCGAGACTGACGCGACTGCCCAGCGCTACAGTACCCCACACCAGGCCGCCCTGCGTAAGGGTGCCTTGCAGTTGCAGGCAATTTACTTCAGCGACTTCTGCCGCCAGCACCTGACCCGGTAAACCTACCAGGCTGAACAGTAACGCCAACCCAAACCCAAAACCATATCGCACCCTTATGCGCATCGACCTTCCCCAATAGAACAAGCCCGCATTTCTAACAGCGGCGAGACATAGAGTCCAGCGCCATTTTATTCTGCCGCTGCAGCGGCTAAGATAGCGCCATGGGACGCTACCAACCACCGCGCCAGCGCGGCTCAAAATACATCACTGCCGAAGGCGAACTAGCCCTGCGGGCGGAATTGCATCAGCTGTGGAAGGTCGAGCGGCCTACCGTAGCCGATACGGTGCACGAGGCCGCCAAAAACGGTGATCGCTCCGAAAACGGCGATTACATCTACGGTAAACGCCGACTGCGTGAAATAGACTCGCGCGTGCGCTTCCTTCACAAACGCCTCGATGAAGTAGAAATTGTGCAGCGTATGCCCAACGACACCAGCAAGATTTTTTTCGGTGCCTGGGTGTCGCTGGAGAGTGCGTCGGGTGAGGAGACGCGCTGGCGCGTGGTGGGACCGGATGAGTTCAACTTAGCGGATGGCAAGCTCAGCATGGATTCGCCACTGGCGCGCGCATTAATTGGCAAGCGCCGAGACGATGAAATTCGCGTGCAAAGCCCCGCTGGGGAGCAGGTGTATTACGTCACCGAAATCCGCTATCAGGCGAACTGAGGTTCCCTGTATTTCGCTAGTCAGGGCGAGTCCGTCCGCGCTAGCGCAACGCGCCATAAATTATGTTCTCCAACTGCCCCCTGAAATTGAATGTGCTGGAGGGAATCAACTGCGTCATAAAAATCACCACCAATTCTTCCTGCGGGTCTACCCAAAACAATGTACTGGCTAAACCGCCCCAGAAGAAACTGCCGGCAGAGCCGGGATAGCCGTTTTTCACCGGGTCCAGTTTAGTGGCAAAGCCTAGCCCGAATCCCACGCCCTCATACGCCGACTCACTGAAGCCGCCCGTGGCAAAATCCGACATGTCGGCGCCGCCCGGCAAATGATTGCGTGTCATAAACGCCAGGGTGCGCGAGCCAATAATGCGTGTGCCATCGACTGAGCCACCCCCCAGCAGCATCTGGCAGAACCGGTAGTAATCAACGACCGTAGAGATCAGCCCACCGCCGCCGGAATAAAAACTGCGGCTGGCATAGGCACTGTCCTGACCATCATCACTGAGCTGCATTTCCTTTTTCAGATTGCGCTGGTAACAGGAGGCAAACCGCGGGGCTTTGTCGGGTTCTATTTCAAAACAGGTGTCATGCATGCCCAGCGGAGCGAAAATAGTCGCGCGCAGATAATCCGGCAGACTCTGTCCACTGATAACTTCCACCAGATAACCCAGCACATCGGTTGCCAGCGAATAATTCCAGCGCTCACCGGGCGAGAACTCCAACGGCAGCTGGCCCAACTCGTCGACCATTTGCTTGAGCGTGTAGCCCGGTCGCGTAAGACCTACCTGTAGTTTGCGGTAGGCGTAGTCTATATTCGTCGCCCGCAGGAAATCGTAGGTCAGGCCACTGGTGTGCATAAAGAGATCGCGTATCGTCATGTCGCGCTTGGGGCGCTCGGTCTCAAACAGTGGCAGTGAGCCTGCGCGCCACACACGCAAATCCCGCCAACCGGGAAGGTATCGATGCACCGGATCGTCCAACGAAAACAGGCCGCGCTCGTGCAGCGTCATCAACGCCAGCGACGTAATGGGCTTGGACATTGAGTAAATACGCAGGATGGTGTCTGCGGTCATCGGCGCAGCGCGCGCCACATCGCGCTGACCCTGTATATCAAGGAAGCACGCCTGCCCGCGACGCGCCACCAGCGTAATACAGCCAGGTATCTTGCCCGGCTGCACGTAGCGCTGGCCCAGATGCTCACTGACGCGGGCCAACTGCCCGCTATCAAGCCCAACCGACTCGGGTGTCACAAGTTCTAGCACTGGGAGTTCCTCGCAGAGATTTCAACGTCGTCAGTGATACCCGCGCCGGCTGAAAAAGGCAAGCTGCCGCAGTCCAGAACGGTCTCTGCTGAAGCCCAAACGCAGCAGCAGGCGCTTAAGAACTGGCGTGGGGTCAGCACCAATGCACGTTATTGACGCCTAAAAATTGCATTTAGGCGGTGAATTGAATGGCATAGGGTTGGGACCCACCGTAAAAACCTCCCTATAGGCTCGCCCCACGGATGGCCGCCCCACGGATGGCCGCCCCAC
>JBDNIE010000317.1:0-2603 GCA_041688425.1 Halioglobus sp.
AATTGCATTGGTGTTTTCCATCTTCCAACTCAATCCGGCGCCGTTCTGTATTCTGGATGAGGTTGACGCGCCGCTTGATGACGCTAACACTGGCCGTTACGCAAGGTTAGGGAAAGAGATGTCCGAGAAAGTACAATTCATCTATATTACCCACAATAAGATTTCCATGGAATTTGCCGATCAGCTGATTGGCGTGACCATGCATGAGCCGGGCGTATCGAGGTTGGTGTCTGTGGATGTTGAGGAGGCCGCAGCCCTGGCGGCCAGTTAATCACGACGATCGGAAAGCGGATAGAGCGAGTGGGACTGACGGATTTAACAATACGAGACTGGATGGTCGTTGTCGGTGTGCTGCTGATTCTAGCAGTTCTGCTGGACGCATGGCGCCGAATTCGTCGCGACAGAAGTGCGCGAGTCAAACTGAAGCTGGTCGATCCCGAAACACTCCCGCCAGAAGTGCCGAACGAAAGGTCGTACGGTGAACTTCCCAACGGCGGTGCAAGGGTGGTCGAGCGCGGTGATATTTTAAAGGCCGCGGGCTATCCTCCCTCTGGTAAAAAAACAGCATCACCTCATACGGCATCGGGGCGACGAGCTGAAAAGACCGCCGGGAAACAACAGGCCAATGAGCCTGAGTCTGACAGTGAAAATGTGCTGCTTCCCAGTATGACATCGATTACCACAGCCGATGATGACCCGCAAAACCTGGATTGGCTGGACGGCCTGATGGCCGACGAAGATGAGCCACATAAAGCATCGGCGCCGCCTCGCGGTAAACTTCCTCGCGGCGTTGAGCCAGAGGTATTTATGTTCAACGTTGTCTCACGCAGCACAGACGGTTTTCGGGGCGACGACATACTGCAGATACTGTTGGCCTGTGACCTGCGTTTTGGTGATATGGATTTTTTCCATCGTCATGAGTTCGAGGCCGGGCGCGGGGCGATACAGTTTAGTGTGGCCGATATGATGAAGCCTGGTGTTTTCGACATTGATAATATGTCGGATCTGACCACGCCGGGTCTGGTGTTCTTCCTGACTTTACCCGGGCCTGAAGATATGACGCAGGCCTACGATTACATGCTGGAGACAGCGCAGGCTGTTGCCCGTAACCTCACCGGAGACGTGCTCGATGAGTCGCGCAGCGCAATGACGCGGCAGTCTATGGAGCACAACCGCCAGCAAATTCGTGAGCTGGAGCGTCGCCTGCTCGCCAACGCGCGCTGATTTCACCCATGCCGCGGGCAGATCCATTGCAGGACATCGAATCACTGCGAGAGCAACTGGATGCCTGGAACTACCAGTACTATGTGCTCGACGAGCCCAGTGTCCCGGACGCGGAGTACGACCGCTGCATGCAACAATTGCAGCAGCTGGAAACGCAGCATCCTGAAGCTTTTCGCGCAGACTCCCCATCGCAACGCGTGGGCGCCGAGCCGCTTGCGCAGTTCCGGCAAGTCCCTCATGAAGTTCCCATGCTCTCGTTGGAGAACGCCTTTGGCCTAGAGGACATGCAGCATTTTAACCGGCGACTGCTCGAACGTCTGGGCGCAGAGTCGCAGCCGCTGGAGTTTGCCTGCGAGCCGAAACTGGACGGGATTGCTGTTAGCCTGTTGTATCGGAGCGGTGTGTTAGAGCGCGGCGCAACACGCGGTGATGGCAATACCGGCGAGGATATCACCCATAACGTGCGCACCGTTCGCTCGATACCCCTGCGTCTGCGTGGCGATGGGATTCCGCCATTGCTGGAGGTGCGCGGCGAGATCTACATGCCCAAGGCCGGATTTGATCGGCTCAATGAACGGGCGCGGCAGCGCGGTGACAAGACTTTCGTGAACCCGCGTAATGCCGCCGCTGGCAGCCTGCGGCAACTTGATGCCCGCATCACCGCAGAACGACCTCTTGAAATGTGCTGTTACAGCGTCGGCCTGGTGGAAGGTGGCAATCTGCCTGAGCGCCACGCGCAGGTGCTGGAATGTCTGCGCGGTTGGGGATTAAAGGTGAACCCGGAGTCTGCGGTAGTGCGAGGAGTTGACGCTTGCAACCGCTACTTTGACGTAATGGCCGAGCGGCGCGACAGCCTCGCTTACGATATTGACGGCATTGTCTTCAAAGTTAACGAGCTCGCGCTGCAGCAACGTCTCGGTTTTGTGTCGCGCGCACCACGCTGGGCTATCGCCAGAAAATTTCCTGCACAGGAGCAAATGACGCGGCTGCTCGATGTGGAGTTCCAGGTTGGCCGTACCGGGGCCATCACACCGGTCGCCCGGCTCGAGCCCGTCTTCGTCGGCGGTGTCACGGTGAGCAGTGCCACCCTGCACAACAGTGATGAAATCGAGCGATTGGGCATCAGGCTCGGTGACACGGTCATCGTACGCCGCGCCGGAGATGTGATTCCTCAGGTGGTATCGGTAGTGCTGGATCTTCGCCCCGATAGCGTCCGGGCCATTGAGTTCCCAACGCAGTGCCCCGTTTGCCATTCAGCGATTGAGCGGGAGGAGGGCGAGGCGGCGTGGCGCTGCATGGGAGGTCTGGTTTGCGCTGCTCAGCAAAAGGCGGCGATAAAACATTTTGCCTCCCGCCGCGCTATGAACATAGAGGGTTTG
>JBDNIE010000049.1:0-20082 GCA_041688425.1 Halioglobus sp.
CCAGCATCAGCAGTGAAATACCCAAGCCGGCTCTGGCCCGCTTAAAAGGCGAAAAGCCCAGAATCAGAAAAGTGACGCTGGCCGCCAACGCAATGCCGACCAGGTTAGTGACCAGTAACAGAGACGCGCCAGCAGCCATATCCCAGTCGCCCCAACCGACACCAATGCCCACAACGCTGAGTGGCGGCACCAATGCCACCGCAATCGCCACGCCCGCTAAACTTTTTGCTATTTCTTCTCTGGAGTATGCGTACGCACAAGCCACACCCGATATTACTGCCACCAAGAGATCCAGCAGCGTAGGAGACATGCGCATTTTCATCTCATCCGTGGGAATATCCAGCGGCATTAGCCATGCCAAGAGAATACCGCATGCCAGACCCCATACGACGCCAACGATCAGCGTTTTCAGGGCTGTACGAATCAGGCTGGTATCCGAACGCGCCAGACCCATGGCCAGCGATACAATAGGAGACATCAGTGGTGCCAGTATCATTGCTCCGATGATAACCGGTGAAGAATTGGCATAGAGTCCCGCCAGTGCCAGCAATACGCTCAGCACCATCAGCACCTGATAGGAAGAAGACACCTTCGCGTTTTCTCGCAGTGACACAAATAACCCGCGGTACTCTTCCTCAGTCGCGTGGTTAAAAAGCGGCAACTCACGATCCAGAAGCGGCCCAGCCTCGTCCGCCAATGGTATATGGTTTAACCGCACCGTTTCCTTCATAACTGGCGCGGACGATTCACTTCTCAGTACCATTGCAGGGCCCGGTAACAGGTTAAAGCGACCTTCCAGCACCTTGAACTCCACTTCGGAGGTATGCACGGGTTTCCCGTCAAGCAGGTACTCCATGCCCTGGGGCGCGACAATCCGCAGCCGATCAGACTGCACCAGACCCAGCGAAGCCGGCAGCTGTGAGAGCTTGATTTTTTGCGGCCACAACAGGCGCAGCAGAAACCACAGGTAACTGGTAATACTGCGCGGAGCCAATGCCAGCATTGACAGGCGGCTGTCGCTCGCACCAAGCTCTTGTAAAAACGAGCGGCCTAGCAACGCACTCTGGGTTTGTCCCATCACTACCATGCCCAGCGCCGCCAGGTGAATGTCCTTTTCTTTGCCCGTCGTCAGCTGGTAGCGAGCCAGTTTTAATTTCCCAAGGCCCTTGAACGCACCCGTCATCAAGCTCCAGCGGCTCTGGTGCCGATTGATATCATAGGGACGCAGAGCCAGCACTCGTCCGATGACCACAGACGAAAACACCAGTTCATCGTTGCAGGTAAGTGCATCAGCCTGCATAACAGGTGCCGCGAGATAGTGCTGGAAAACCGTCTGTAAATCACCGCGTACACCTAGCGCCAACATGGCCTGCCTCGCCTGCTCGTGCGGGAGAATCCCGACCTCCCACTGACGCTGCAACGCGGTATTGGCCAAATCGCGAATCATTTCATCGCCCAGGAAGAACAAAACGCGCGCGTTACGTGGCGGCGCCTCGCGCTCAGCCCAAGTCAAAAACGTCACACTCGCATGTGCCGCTAACGTTGCGATTTCTTCTGCCTGAAGCTTGGAATCATGTATCAAAAAAAGCGCGGGCGCAGTCTGTTCTGGTGTAGGTTCATCATCCATACATTTATTCTCTGCGTTAAGGAGAAGCGAACTCTAATCGGAATAGCGTTCACTGTAGCTGAAATGAGTCACACAGGCGTCAAATCGAGTAGCGATTGAAGGGACCGTCTGAAGCCGCGGAGGGTGCGGCGGCCATCCGCAGGGCGAGCCTACAGGGAAATATTTACAGCGTGTCCGGAAAAGCTCTACTCGGTCTGGCACCGATCTAGCCGCCTACGTAAACGCCATTCGGGCGAGAAAGAAATGGCCTCACCTCAGCGTCGGGTTCGGGTTCGGCGGCAAATTGAATTGCACAGTCCCAGCCCTATGCAATGCAGTTCACCGCCTAAGTCCCCTTTTGGGCTTGAGTAAATACCACTCAACTTTACCCTGCCTGTGCAGAGCGTACAGCTGGAATAATTCGATAGAACCTAGCCAGCGTTAGCAACCGCACCGCCGTCCAGGACGATAACATGACCGGTGACCCAGGCCGACGCGCGCGAGCACAAGTATAGAGCCGTACCCGCTGCATCCTCGGCGTTACCCAAGCGGCCACAGGGGATTCCCTTCGACACTTCTGCCTCATGCGGCAGCAAGTGCGCCGTCATTTTACTGGGGAAGAAACCCGGCGCAATACCGTTGACATTAATACCCTGAGGCGAGAGATCTGCACCGAGATGCCGCGTCAGCTGATGGACAGCCGCCTTACTGGCCGAGTAGGCGTAGTTATTCATATGCGGGTGCGTAATGCCGTTGATGGAGCCTATATTGACAACACGCGCCGGGTCGTCTTTGCTGCCCCCTGCGCGCAGAGCTGGCAACAGCTGCTGCGTCAGAAAGAACAGCGATTTAACATTGAGGTCCATCGTTTTATCCCAGCCACTCTCGGGAAACTCGTCAATCTCCGCCCCCCATGTGGCACCTGCATTGTTGACCAGTATGTCCACGCTCGGCTCCGCTGACTTGATCGCCTCGGCGAACGCGGTCACCCCCTCAAGCGTAGACAGATCAGAAGGAATCGCGATGCACTGACCAAAAGTGCAGAGCACCTTCTGCGTGGCATGCAGTTCCTGCTCCTTGCGCGCAGTGATATACGTTTTGACACCATTCTCAACAAACCCGCGTGCGATCATGGCGCCGATACCGCGCGAGCCGCCAGTGACTACGGCCACCTTGCCTTCGACGTTAAACAAGTCTTTCATGGTTTATTCCCTAGATAGGATTGAATGAATAAGGTTTTGTCGCAGCCGCCAGAGCCCGCAGGATCACCGCGCGGGTATCCGCAGGATCGATGACCGCATCAAGCTCCAGGTAAGAAGCGGCTTCAGTTGCCTTGCCGAGCTCATACAAACGTGTGACCAGTTGCTGAAATAGCTGCTCGCGCGCTAGCAGATTCTCCTGTGCCTCCAGCTCCTTACTAAAGCCCAACCTCACTGCACCCTCCAGCCCCATGCCGCCAAATTCACCAGTGGGCCAGGCTGCGGCGTAGACGGGAGAGACAAATGAACCGCCCGTCATCGCCATCGCACCCAGCCCATAGGCCTTGCGCAGAAATATGGCCACCACCGGCACTCGCAGTTTCGAGCCGGTCAGAAAAAGTGATGACATGCGCCGCACTGCGCCCTGCAGTTCGCTGTCGGGGCCCACCATGAAACCGGGAGTGTCTGTCAGTGACAACACAGGCAGCGCAAAAGCATCGCAAATCTGCAGAAAACGCGCTGCCTTTTCAGCAGAGACCGCATCGACCGCGCCGCCCAATTGCTGGCAGTCATTGGCGATCAAGCCCAGGGGTTTACCTTCGAGGCGTATGAAGCCGGTGATAATGCTGCGCCCATAGATACGTTGTAGTTCGAGAAACGAATCAACGTCGGCCAGCGTTTCGATAACACGGCGAACCGGATAGCCCCAGCGGCGATCCTCTGGAATGGCATCGCGCAGAGCGTCCTGGGGCACCGTCTGCCAAGCCGCTATCTCGCCCTGGAAATAAGACAGCAACTGTCGCGCGATGGCCGTCGCATGCGCCTCATCCTCGGCGACGATATCGACCACACCGTTTTTTTCCTGCACGTCAATCGGGCCAATATCTGTGGGAGCGTGCTTACCCAGTCCGCCACCCTCAATCATGGCCGGACCGGCCATACCAATCCATGAATTACGGGTGGCAATACAAAAGTCAGCGCAACCAAACAGGGCAGCATTGCCGGCAAAACAATAACCGTTATTGACGGCGATGCGCGGCACTACTCCGCTGAGCGCGGCCCAGGTGCTGAAGGATTTGATATTCAGTCCGGCAATCTGGGTGGTAACGTCAGTATCGCCGGGGCGCCCCCCACCGCCTTCGGTAAACATCACCAACGGCAGAGACAGTTTCTCGGCAAGCTCGCAGATGCGGTCCAGCTTGCGGTGATGGAAGAAACCCTGTGTGCCCGCCAACACCGCATAATCATTAACAATGACGCCGGCGCGCGCACGCTGCGCGCCTACCAGATCCGCATTAATAGTAGCCGTACCGGTGATAACACCGTCCGCGGCCGTACTGGTTTGCAGATCTTTGTAATCGCGACGGCTGCGCTGCGCTGCCACCGCCAACTGGCCATATTCCTGAAACGAGCCTGCGTCCACCAGGTCCGCAACATTTTCCCGCGCAGTTCGGTAGCCTTTTGCCTGGCGTTTGACATGCGCCTCCGCGCGCGCAGCATCCAGGGTAAGCGCGAGGCGATCACGCAACGCCTGCAGTTCCGGTCTGATGTCATTATCCATCGCTACTCCGGCATAGTCTCAGCGCGGGATCAGCGCCCCTTCCAGACTGGTGCACGTTTTTGCATAAAGGCAACGACACCCTCCTGGGCGTCGTCGCTGGTGATACAGATATGCTGCAGCTTGGCTTCCCCGGATATGGTGTCACTTAATGATTCCTCTATCGCTGCGTTCAGCGCCTGCTTGGCGTAGCGCAGCGATAAAGGTGCCTTACCCGCGACCTCCTGCGCCCACGACAGAGTCTCCGCCAATAACAAATCCGCCGGCACCACTCGATTACACAAGCCCCATTGCAGACACTTTTCAGCGCCAACCTTCTCGCCGGTCACAATCACCTCGTAGGCGCGCTTACGGCCCAGTGTTCGCACCAGATGCCAGGTGGCACCGCCATCAGGTACCAAACTGATCGCGGCAAAAGCCTGATAGAGATAGGCGTTATCCGCCATAACGGTAAGATCACAGACCATCGCAAAGGCACTGCCGATGCCCGCGCAGGCACCATTAACTGCACTGATCCAAGGCTTGGATGACTCATGGATTTCCATCAAAATTGGCTTGTATTCGCCGTTGAGCTGGTCTTCTACTCGAAAGTGAGTTTTATCCTCGGGCATATCGCCCAGGTCCGCACCGGCACTGAACGCGCGGCCCGCACCCGTGAGCACCACTACGCGAACACCGTTGTTCTCATTTACCTCACGCACCGCCAGCAGCAACTCGCGCCGCAAAACCCCATCAAAACTATTGAGCTTGTCGGGCCGATTCAAACTGATTACCGCGACCGAGCCATGCTGCTCGACCATTACTGTCTGGTATTTACTCATGGCGTTTACCTCTGAGACTCTCACTTCAAACGATAGAACCGGCTACGTCAAGCGATAGAACCGGCACTGCGCAAGCTCGCCAGTTCCTGTTCACCGAAGCCCATGGCTTTGAGCACCGATTCCGTATCTTGCCCGGGATCATGCGCACCGTGTTGTACACTGGAGGGAGTGCGACTGAAACGTGGCGCCGGAGCGGGCTGCGTCATGCCATCAAGCTCGATATAACTATTGCGAGCGATGTTGGCGGGATGCATTGGAGCGTCCATAAAGTTGAGGACGGGGGCAAAACAGACGTCAGTGCCCTCCATGATTTCGCACCATTGAGCCTGCGTTTTCTGCTTCATGATAACGGTCAGCTTCTCCTTCATCAGCGGCCAGTTAGCCTGGTCATGTTGCACGCCAAAATCCGCCTCGGGCAGGCCCGCTAGCTGCATAAGCAAAGCATAAAATTGTGGCTCGATGGAACCCAACGAAACGTATTCACCATCGGAGCATTCAAAGGTATCGTAAAAGTGCGCGCCGCCGTCCAGCATATTCGATCCGCGTTGCGTGGCGTCCCACATACCCACGGCTTGGAAACCGTAAAACATCCACATCAATTGCGCAGCGCCATCGACCATGGCCACATCTATCACCTGCCCTTTGCCGGAGTTCGCAGTCTCCAGTAAAGCGGCCAGAACACCATTGACCAGCAACATGCCACCGCCGCCCATATCGCCCACCAGATTCAGCGGCGGCACCGGTTTCTCACCTTTGCGGCCCATCGCGTAGAGCGCGCCGGTAATGGCAATATAGTTGATATCATGTCCCGCGCTCTGCGCCAGTGGCCCTTCCTGCCCCCAACCCGTCATGCGTGCAAATACCAGCTTGGGATTGCGGGCGAGACACACATCCGGCCCAATACCCAGCTTTTCGCAGACACCGGGGCGAAACGGATCGATCAATACGTCGGCGTTTTCCACCATCCGCAGCAACGTTTCACGCCCCCGTTCATCCTTGAGATTGATCGCCACAGACTTTTTTCCGCGCGAGCTCACATCCTTCATAGAGGCTCCGCCGGCAGCCCTGTCAATACGGATAACTTCCGCACCCATATCGGCCAGCACCATACCGCCCATCGGGGCGGGACCAATACCAGCGAGCTCGATTACTGTATAGCCGTGCAACGGACCCATACGCTTTCTCCTGTCAGTACAGAGTGCGTTCGCTACAGATATACTGTAACGAACATTGCTGAGAATGGCCTACTTGGGCTGCATGCGGATACCGCCATCCATACGGATGCACTCGCCATTGATGTAATCGTTCTCCACCAACTGTTGAGCTAATTGGGCGATCTCGTCCGCCTTGCCCAGACGCTTTGGATACAGCACCTGATTCGCCAACGGCTGCAGGAACTCGGCAATTTCAGGCGTCATTTCCTCCGCACCACCCATCATCAGTGGCGTGGCGATCAGACCAGGCACGATGGTGTTAACACGAATACCCAGTACAGCGAGATCGCGCGCGATCGGCAAGGTCATACCCACTACGCCGCCCTTGGAGGCAGCATAAGCCGCTTGACCGATCTGTCCCTCATAGGCTGCGATAGACGCAGTATTAATGATGACGCCGCGACCACCGTCTTCGTTGAGCACTTCGTTGTCTGCCATTTTCTCAGCGCACAGGCGCAACACGTTAAAAGTGCCAACCAAGTTAATCTGAATGATGCGGTTGAACTCGGCTAGCGGGAACGGTCCTTTCTTACCCATGGTGCGAATAGCGTTGCCCGTACCAGCGAAATTACAGCAAATATGGATACCGCCAAATTCTTTCATGGTCGCTTCGACACCCGCCACTACAGATGCTTCGTCGGTCACGTTGACATTGCAGAAAATGACCTGGCCGGGATATTCGGCCACCAGTTGGTTGCCCTTCTCCTCGTTCATATCGAAGATGGCGGCCTTGGCGCCATTGGCGACAAAACGCCTGACGGTGGCACGGCCAAGTCCAGAGGCACCGCCGGTAATAACTGCTACTTTATCTTTCAGATCCATAATATTTCTCCTGCAGGGTCAGTTGATTGCGCTGATATTGAAGTGCTAAAAATTACGGGTATTAAACGGGGCATAAGCCTCGCCCAAAAAATCCCGGCTAATGATGATTTTCATTATCTCGGAGCTGCCAGCGTAGACAGTAGAAATCTTCGCATCAGTATACTGCCTGCTAATGGGATATTCGTCCATATAACCGTTGCCGCCATGCAGCTGCACGCCAACCTCTGCCACCGCCACTTGCAACTCGCTGGTGGCAAGCTTGGCCTTGGCTGCATCTACTGCGGTCAGCTGGCCCGCGTTAAAGGCAACCACACACTGGTCCACATAGACCTGAGCAAAATCCAGTTCAGTGCGCAACTCCGCCAATTTGAACTGCGTATTCTGGAAGGCTGCCACCGGCTTGCCAAAGGCCTTGCGCTCCTTGACATAGTCTAGAGTGAGGTTCCAGGACAATTGGGCAGAGGACAGATAGCCCGCCGCACCCAACAGCCGTTCCTCTGCCAGCCCCTTCATCAAGTAAATGAAACCCTGACCGGGCTCCCCCAGCACGTTGGTCTTGGGCACCTTGACGTCGCTAAAAAACAACTCTGCAGTGTCCTGTGCCTTCATGCCCATCTTCTTGAGATTGCGCCCGCGCTCGAACCCAGCCATGCCGCGCTCGACGATGAACAACGTCATATGATGCGGATTATTTTCGGGGTCGGTCTTGGCCGCCACGATAATGATATCGGCGTTGATGCCATTGGAAATAAAGGTTTTTGAGCCATTGAGCACCCAGTGGTCGTCTTTCTCAACCGCCGTGGAGCGCATGCCCGCGAGGTCGCTGCCGGCGTCTGGCTCCGTCATCGCGATGGCCAGTATGCTCTCCCCGCTCACGCACTTGGGCAGCAACCGCTGACACTGCTCCTCGTTGCCGAAACGTGTAAAGTACGGCCCTACAAGGCGGCTGTGCAGCGTATTGAACCAGTCTCCAGCGCGCGCATAGTTGCTTTCCTCAATGATGATCTGCTCGAAACGAAAATCCGCATCGCCCATGCCGCCATACTTTTCATCTGGCCACACCATCAGAAAGCCCTGTTCGCCGGCCCGTCTGAAGGCTGCGCGGTCGACAATTCCAGCCTCACGCCACGACTCCATATGTGGCACAATCTCGGCAGCGAGAAATTTGCGATAGGCATCGCGAAACATGTGCTGCTCTTCAGTAAATACTCGTTGCAACATGGTGTACCCTCTGCACGTCTAAAAATGAGCGGTGGCTAGTATGGTGAGCACCGGGTAGGCCAACAATGACCTGCCCCGACAAATAAATTGACAGGACATTACAGCCGCCTACAGCGGCGAAAATCGGAAGGACTATGGAACAGATTCATCCCGAAAACTGGATCGTGATGTACTTTGGACTGATCTTTTTGATCACCTGCGCGCAAATGTTAGTGGTCTATGTACTCAGCGATGCGGGCAACGCATCACCCGGGCTGAGCTTGTATGCGGTGTACTTCATGGCAGCGCTACTGGGCTGGATCGCCTTTGCACTGCAACAGGCTTCCGCAATTCCAATGGTGGTGGACATCCCTTCCGTCGCATCCATACTCAATAGCTACATACTCTTTATGGCGGCCGGACAACGGGCAGGCATCACGCGAGGCCGAGTAGTTTTAGGCATTATCTGCCTTATTGCCTGCCTGAGTGTGTTTTTCCTGCGGCCGCGCGAAATGTTCGGCGTGCAGGCTGTCAGCGCCGCGTTTTTCTTCCTCTGCACTGGAATGTTGTGCGCTTGGCGCTGCTGGAAAAAGAGCAATGTGGGCGATGGCATCATCGCCGCAGCCGCGTTGATGATGGTGCTCGGCGTCAGTACTGCGCTATTTCAATGGCTCATCAAGGGTGATTTTGCGCTGGCTCAGGCTGTCACTTTTGGCGTTTACAGCTCTGCCTATACCCTTGTTGTTTTGGGCTTTATGGCCAGCATCTTGATTGAATACCAACAAAGCCTGTCGCATTTGGCTACTGAGGATCCGCTGACCCAGTTGCTGAACCGCCGCGGGCTGGAAAACGCCCTGCATCTCACCCTGGCAGAGGCCGCTCGCGGGCAATTACCCACCGCCGCAGTGATCGCGGGCATTGACCATTTCAAGGAAATCAACGGCAATTTTGGCAGCGATGCGGGCGATCAGGTGATCAGACTAGTCGCGCAGTGTCTGCAGCGCGTGACGCGCGGCAGCGATGTGGTAGCCCGCACGGGGGGTGACGAGTTCCTGATGATACTGCCGCATACCGAGCTCGATGGCGCCCGCATATTGGCGGAGCGGCTCAGGCTCGATATCGCCGAGCGCCCGCTTGTCGTCAATCAACAGCGCATACCCGTAACAGTGAGTATAGGAGTGGCCGGCTGCTCAGGAGAAACAGATCTGGACAAGTTGTCGCAGGAAGCCAGCCGGGCAATGCAACTGGCAAAGCGTGGCGGGCGCAACCGTATCGCCTCCGTCGACAGCAAGCCTATCCTGCTCAGCACACAACGCAGCGAGGCCTGACCGAACCATGCGCGACCTGTCGATATCCGTCTATTTTGCGCGGGCGGTACTGAAAAATGCGGTCGCACAGGGACTGGACCCCATCAGCCTGCTGCGCAAACATCGCATCTCCCCGCGCGTGATGTTGGAAAGCACTGCCCGCATCTCTATCGAGCGCTTCGCCGACCTACAGGTCAGTACGATGCAGGCAATGAAGGATGAAACACTCGGTTACGGCACACGACCACTACCCATTGGTTGCTGGTCAATGATGTGCCACGCGGTAATCGGTTGCGAAACTCTGGGGCAGGCCCTGAGCCGTTACTGCCGCTATTACCAGCTTTTTGAGGTGGGCGTGCACCCGGTACTGGAAGAGGAAGACGAACTCGCTCGCATCTTTTTACAAACACAGAATGACAACAACGCACCGACGCCCTTTCTGCACGAATTACTGCTGTTCAATACTCACCGCTTTGCCAGCTGGCTGGTGCAGGAGCACCTGCCAATGCAAGTGGTGCAACTGGAATATGCACCATTGGCCCCCGCCCAGGACTACCGGCACATGTTTCTGGCCAACCCAATGGAGTTCGAGCAGACGCGCTCACAACTGGTACTGTCAAACAGCCTGCTGGAGAAGCGCATCACCCAGAATGAAACTTCGTTGCGGCACTTTTTGCGGCATCCGACGCTGATTATGCTCACTCAGGACTACGCTTTAAACAGCTGGACATCTCGCGTCCGCGACCTGGTGCGCAGGCAACTGCGTGATATACCGGAACTGAATGAAGTCGCTACGGCCCTTGAGGTCCACCCACAAACGTTGCGACGACGACTGGCCGCGGAAGGCACTACCTTCAAAGACATCAAGAACCAGACGCGACGCGACACTTCACTGCATTTTTTGGGCAAGCAAGGACTCAGCATCGAGGAAATATCACACCGCGCGGGATTCTCGGAATCGAGCGCGTTTATCCGTGCTTTTAAAGGTTGGACAGGGATAACACCCTACACATATCGCAAAGGTCTCTGAACAGACGGGTGCTTGCTTTAACTTGGAGACCGGCGATAAATCGAATGTTATCGGGCTGGGACCCGCCGTAAACCCATCCATGGGGGCTTGGGCTCGGCGTCCTGCCTCGCACAGTCCCACCCCAATAACATTCAATTCACCGCCTAAGTGCCACGTTTGGAATTACGTGTGTGCCATTGGCCTCTGAATCCAATAGTATTTTCGTCATCCGAAGGGAAATACGTAGGCGTCAAAGCGAGTAGAGATTGCAGGGACCGTCTGAGGCCATGGATGCGCGACGCAAGCCTACATGGACGTATTTACGGCGTGTCCCAAAAAGCTTTACTCGGTTTGGCGCCGGTCTGCCATCTTTTAACTGAGCTTCAATGAAAAACAGCCACTGCTGAGCACTTTTCATACGCGGTGGGCATTGACGCAATTATCCACTATCTTTGTGCCTGAATTCATTACAGTACAGGAACCCTGATTATGCGTATCTTTTTGCGTATCGCGGTGATTGCCTATATCTCTTATCTTGCAATTGCCCTGTTGCTGATCACCCCCGCCCTTAACATCCTGCCACACCGCTACCTGGCCGATACGTTCGACAGGGAGCCACACACCGACTGGGTGCTGCTCAATCCCTTTACACTGAGCCTCGACATCAGCAATGCGAGCTGGACGATAGCAGTGGCGAGCGCTTTGTAACCTTCAGCGAGGCTTCCATCGATCTGTCGCTTGAAAGCCTGTGGCAAAGTGGCTTGGTGCTCGATACGGCAAGAATCCGCGAGCTGTATGTAGCCATCACACGAGTGACTGAAGACGAGTTCAATTTCTCAGATCTGATCAGTGGCGAACCGGCCCCTGAGGAACCCCTTGCGAGTGAAGAACCCCTTGCGAGTGAAGAACCCCCTGCGAATGAGGATAGCGCGCTACCCGGCGTTACGATTCACCATCTTGAGTTGCACTCTGAAGCCATTGTGGTGACCGACCAGGCGAGAGACACAGCTTACGTCAGCCGCTGGAACGGACTTCACATACAGGTCAAAGACCTATCTACCATCGTCGAAGAAGGTCGTCGGTTCAGTGTCAAAGTGGAGGCGCCGAACGGCAGTAAATTACAGTGGGATGGCGATATCTCGATTCCGCTGAGCCAGAGTTGGGGGCGCTTGGCACTCACCGGTCTCAATTTGCACAAGCTTTGGGAGTATGCAAAACCGTGGTTGGCGTTTGAACTGAAGGACGGCCTGCTGCTCGTGGAGGGCAATTATCAGTTGGACTGGAGCGATGTGCTTAGCTATAAGATCAGCGAGGGACATGTTGCGCTGTCCAATCTCGATATTGTGCCTGCCGCCAGCGCACCACTTGCCGATACCGGCGTGAGTCTGAAGACGCTCGACATCAGCAATATTGAGCTTGATAGCGCAGCGCAAGCGATCAGCATAGACACCGTGACGCTGGATACACTTGCGCTGGCTAGCTGGATGGAAGACGGCAGGATCAGCCTGCAGGAACTGTTCACATTAGACCTGCCCACCACTGCAGCGGAGGTCGACGAGGACGCAACGGCGCGGCCATGGACAGTGACGCTTGGCAAAGCGCAAGTCAGTAATAGTAGCGTGCAATGGCGCTCGGAGTTTACTGATCCACAGACACTCAGGATCGCGCCACTGGATGCCGCACTGGGAAATATTAATTGGCCACTGTCCGGCGACACCAACCTGTCGCTGAGCCTGGCGATCAACGAGCAGGCAAAGATCGAGGTCAGCGGCATACTGGCACTGGACCTTGGCAATGGTCGCATTGACTACTCGCTGGAGGGGCTGCCGCTGGCCTGGGCCAACCCCACTCTACCCAGGGCGCTGAAGGCGACGATCACCGGCGGTGAAGTTGCTGTAAAAGGCCAAGTAGAACTGCAGGACTTTGGGCCCAATACCGTCGCGCTGCAGGGGAATATTCATGCGTTCTCGGCACGCCGCGAGGGCGTCGAGGTCCAGCTCACCGGCTTCGATCTGGTACGTATCGATGGCCTGGCCGTGGACATGACTGAGCACACGCTGTTGCTGGAAAAACTCATCATCGACGGATATACCGGGCGCCTGCACATTCAAGAAGACGGCTCCATCAACGCCAGTAAAATCTGGCAGGAGGAAGTAGGCGAGGAGGCAAAACAACTGGCAGAGGAGCTCACCGAGGACAAGCCCTGGACATTGAATATACCCACGATACTGATCAGCGATAGCGCAATCGACTTTATGGATCAGTCGCTGCCTATTCAATTCCGTGCCGTTATCGGAGATCTGGACGGCGAGGTCCTCAATCTGAGTTCGGACACGGAGCGAGCCGCCAGCGTCGATCTGAAAGGATCGGTGGACGGCTATGCGCCGATCACACTCAGCGGCGAGATCACACCCATGGCCACGCCCACCAACCTTGATTTGAGGCTCGTGTTTGAAGGCGTTGATATGGCACTGCTATCGCCTTACGCCGGCACTTATGCGGGTTATGTTATCGACCGTGGCCTGCTGTATCTCAACCTGCACTATGTTCTCAAGGACAACGAGGTAGAGGGTGATAATGCGATACGCGTCGAAAAACTCAAGCTGGGCGAGAAAATATCCAGCGACAAGGCAATCGACTTACCACTGGAACTCGCGCTGGCGATGCTCACTGATTCTAACGGCATTATCGATATGGCGGTTCCGGTAAACGGCAATGTCAACAATCCTAAATTCGATCTGGGCGACGTCATCGCCGATGCCCTCGTCAATCTGCTGACCAAGGCGATCACAGCACCGTTTACCTTGCTGGCGAATCTCGTGAGCTCAGAGGGTGATCTGCAGCGCCTGAGCTTTACGTCCGGCTCGGCCACCGTTACTGAGAAGACCCGAGATAAGCTCAACGAACTGGCTGAGGCGCTTAGCCAGCGACCGAGCTTATCGCTGGTCATCACCGGGAAACTCAATAAAACGGCTGATCGCGAGCGACTGCAGCGCAACGCCCTGAAGGTTGCACTACTGGAGCGCGGACTGACTGCGCAGGAAATCAAATCGAAAGGCCCGGACTGGGAGGTGGCGATTGACGAGCTCTATGAGGACCTTCCCGGCAGCAGCGACGCAGCCACCAAAAAGACGGCGCGGGAGCAATATGTGCACGTGGTAGACAATATTACGGCGTCCGATGAGCAAATGCTCGCACTGGCGGGCCAACGGGCGGCAGCCGTAAAACGTTACCTGATAAATGAGACAGGCTTGGCCCCGGAGCGAGCAGTAGTGGCTGGATCAAACCTGAACGACGACAACACCGAATTCAGTGGCGTAGAGCTGGGGATAAGCGATTAGATACTGCTGATTTCCTCCAAATGGAGGAACCCAGGTGGCGCACTGCTCTCCTGCGGCGTGTATACCAGCAGACCACCGCAGGAACAGCATTGATAACGCATGCGGCGCCTCTGGACCCTGTTGTGCCGGGTTGTGGACACCTCATGTAACTGACATCCACAGCAATAGCGGTGGGTTTGTTGGTTGCGCTGGGGTACACCGTCCAGGTTAAGATCAAAGGTCACGCCGGCATCAGCACCGAACTTTGCCATCAATTTTTTCCAGGCAGACCCGTGAGGTTTGGTAGCGCGTCGCGGATAGAGTTCGTGGACAATGTAGTGCGCAACTTCATGCGGAACGGTATCGCGCAGATTCTCCTCGTAATACTTGGCAAAAATCCACGGGTTGTAGCGGATGAGGCGGCGCTTGCCGATGCTTTTGAACATCCCTGCAGCGCGCCCCTTGAGATCAAAAAGCACCGGCACGCGATCGAACTGGCAGTCGTAAATACGCTCTGCCAGAACAATATAATCTTCAGTTCGCTGCTCTACCTGACGCCGCTCTGTGATGCCAATTGGCTGCACAAGCGCGGTGTCGCCTCCCATTGAAACGGTGTGCGCGGCTGTTGGTCGTCGAAACTTATTCAATTATCGGGTAACCGCCGCCAGCGGCCTTATCGCGTTCAGGTAATTGCGCTGCCAATACGCTTCGTTGAGAAAGTCCATACGGACAAACCCACCGCGACTCGGTGCGTGTACAAAGCGACCACCCCCAACGTATATGCCGGCGTGATTTGGACGACTGCCCGAGCCCGTTGCAAAAATGACCAGATCTCCCGGTTGCAGGTTCGATTCGTCAATCGTCGGCGCTTGGATCTTGCTCATTTGCGCAACGGTGCGAGGCAATTTGATATCCGCACTTTCCGCGAAGACATATTGTATCAAGCCGCTGCAATCAAAACCGTTGTCAGGCGTACTGCCGCCATATCGATACGGTATCCCAACCTGACCCAGCGCAGAGAAAAGTATATCGTTAGCCTTGAGAAGCTTATCGCCGTGGCCATTGTATACAGGCTGCGGTGATGGTTGAGGGGCCGGGGTACTGCATCCCGAGAGGAACGCAGCGCCCATCAACAACAACACATGAAGAATATCTCGCCGGGGCACATTCATCTTATTCTTGCCATTCGATAGACTCGAGAGATCGTTGCCGCAGCCAACCTACAACTATGCCCCGTTGGACAATCAGGTCGGCACTGCATCCCGACAACAAGCATACCGCCTGACCGCGCGCTACTCAACGAGTTTAGCGCGGCGTTGTAAGTTCAGGTACACTTATTTGTTGCGAACTGTCATTGTTCCGCGCCCGCCCACAGCACAGACTTTGTATTCCTCGCCACAGACCCCGGCCGGGCTAACTAAAAAGAACAGGATATGAAAACACAGACACTGGATATAGAAAGCCTCGGCGATTACTTGACGCACCATATTCCGGGATTCGCAGCGCCCGTCGAGGCGGATAAGTTTGCCGGCGGCCAGTCCAACCCCACCTTTAAACTGACATCAGCAGACGGCAGCCATTACGTGCTGCGACGCAAGCCGCCGGGTGAGTTATTGAAGTCCGCCCACGCCGTTGACCGGGAGTTTCGTGTTATCAGCGCGCTGCGCGATACCGCTGTGCCGGTACCTCACACCCATATGCTGTGTGAGGACGACAAGGTGATCGGATCCATGTTTTACGTTATGGAGTATAAAGAGGGTCGTATCCTGTGGGACCCACTACTGCCCGAGGCAGCGGACAACGCAGAGCGCAGTGCCATTTACGATGCCATGAATGAGACCATGGCAGCACTTCACAACGTCGACGTAGATGCAGTGGGCTTGCGCGATTTTGGGCGTCCCGGTAATTATTTCGAACGTCAGCTCGGGCGCTGGAGTAAGCAGTATCGCGCCTCAGAAACGCGCACCATAACGGCCATGGAGTCACTGATGCCCTGGCTTGCTGCCCACATGCCCGAGGATGACGGCACGGTCAGTCTGGTGCATGGTGACTACCGTCTCGACAATATGATGTTCCACCCTACCGAGCCGCGTGTTATCGCGCTACTGGACTGGGAGCTGTCCACGCTGGGCCATCCGCTGGCAGACCTGGCCAACCAATGCATGGCCTGGATGCTGCCGCGTGAGGGTCGTATCAAGGGTCTTGGCGGAGTGGATCGTGCTGCACTTGGTATCCCCACCGATGAAGCGTACATTGCACGCTACTGCGAGCGCACCGGGCGCAAGGGCATCGAGAACTGGAACTTTTACCTCGTGTTTTCGCTATTTCGGCTGGCAGCGATCCTGCAAGGCATCGTCAAACGCGCGCAAATGGGCACCGCCTCCAGCGCCGAAGCAGACTCCGAGGGTGACGCTGTCGAGCAACTGGCCGATCTCGCAATGATGCTGACGGACTAATCAACCCAATGGTGATACTCATCGCCACTCACTTAATTTCACACTGAGAAGGAAGCAGAGCATGTCAAATGAAGTACTGGTAGATGTAACGGACGGCATCATGACCGTCACCCTGAACCGACCTGAAGCGAAGAATGCCGCCAACCGGGCTGTGGCCGTTGGTGTCGCCGCTGCTATGGACGAACTGGATAGCAATGACAGTATTCATGTCGCCATTATCACCGGTGCGGGTGGCACTTTTTGCGCGGGAATGGATCTCAAGGCATTTGTCAGCGGTGAAATGCCGATGGTTGAGGGCCGCGGTTTTGCCGGCCTGACCGAAGCTCCACCGCGCAAGCCGCTGATTGCGGCCGTTGAGGGCTACGCATTGGCGGGTGGGCTCGAACTCGCTATATCCTGCGACCTCATTGTCACTGCAGACAACGCCAAATTCGGTATCCCGGAAGTCAAACGCGGCCTCGCCGCTGCAGCTGGCGGCCTGATGAAATTACCCCGTCAGATCCCCTCGCGACTAGCCATGGAAATGGCGATCACTGGCGATTTCATTACCGCGCAGCGCGCCTATGAAATGGGTCTGGTCAACCAAATCGTACCTGCGGGTACAGCGCTGGAAGCCGCGAAGGTGATGGCCGCACGAATTGTCGCTAACGGCCCACTGGCTGTTGCCATCAGCAAGCAAGTTGTGCGGGAGTCAGCCGACTGGTCTGCCCAGGAGATGTGGAAAAAACAGCAGGACCTCGTAATGCCGATATTCGGCAGCGAAGATGCGATGGAAGGCTCTATAGCCTTCGCCGAGAAACGCGCCCCCAACTGGAAAGGTAAATAAGGAGCAATACAATGTCAGACGCATGGATCATTGATGCCTGCCGCACCCCGCGCGGTATTGGCAAGAAGGGCAAAGGCGCCCTCACCGAGCAACACCCACAACATCTGGGCGCTACTGTGCTCAAAGCGCTCGCCGAGCGCAATAACTTGAATACCGCCGATGTCGACGACGTTATCTTCGGCACCAGTTCCCAGCGCGGCCGCCAGAGTGGTGACCTCGCGCGGATGGCAGCACTGGAAGCAGGCTATGATATTCGCTCCAGCGGTATGACGCTGGACCGTTTCTGCGGCTCGGGCATTACTTCGGTAAACCTGGCAGCGATGAGTATTATGTCTGGCACTGAGGATCTGGTTATCGGCGGCGGCGCAGAAATGATGTCGCTATACAGTGAAGAAGGTGCGATGCCGAGCATGTTTTTGGACAATGGCAACTTGACACTGAGGGCGATGCATCCGCAACCACATCAGGGCGTATGTGCCGATGCCATTGCCAGCATGGAAGGCATTGATCGTGCGGCGCTGGATGCGCTGGCCTACACTTCGCAACAGCGCGCAGCTAATGCCATCAACAATGGCTACTTCGACAAGAGCCTCATACCGGTGTACTCGGCCGACGGCACATTGGCGCTGGACAAGGAACAATTCCCGCGTCCGCAGACGACACTTGAAGCACTCGCCGAGCTCAAGGCTTCGTTTGCGCCCATGGCGGATTATCCGCTGGATGACAGCGGCATCACTTTTCGCAGCATGATCTTGCAAAAGTATCCCGGCCTGGAAATCACCCACATGCATCACGCCGGAAACTCCTCCGGCGTCGTCGACGGTGCTGGTGCTATCCTATTGGCGTCGCCGACCTATGCTAAAGCCCATGGCATGAAGCCGCGCGCCCGTATCAAAGCCATGTGCAATATGGGCGACTGCCCTACCCTGATGCTGAATGCGCCTGTTCCAGCAGCCCGAAAAGTACTGGCAAAAGCCGGTCTTTCCATTGCCGACATCGACCTGTTCGAAATCAATGAGGCCTTCGCAGTGGTAGCGGAGAAATTCATCCGTGATCTGGGCCTTGATCGTGACAAAGTCAACGTTAATGGCGGAGCGATGGCGCTGGGCCACCCCATCGGCGCAACCGGGGCACTCCTCATTGGCACCGTACTGGACGAACTGGAGCGCCGCGACCAGCAATTCGGCTTGATCACCATGTGTGCAGCTGGCGGCATGGCGCCGGCGATTATCATCGAGCGCATCTAGACCACATCCAGCGGGCTGTCCACAGCCCGCTATATTTACAGTCGCTACAAATCCTCTGCTCAGCAGGAGTTCGCGTGTTCGATTACAGTGAAAATTCCCTTCATTATCAGGCCCTGCTCACCCACTTTATGGAGCAGAACATCTACCCGCGTGAGGAGGAGTATGCGCGGCAGTTAGAGGCTGCCCCCAATCGCTATAGCTACCTCCCCATCATGGACGAGCTTAAAGCGAAGGCCAAAGTGGCAGGATTGTGGAACCTGTTTATTCCGCCGTCGCTGGCCGAGTTCAGTGAGCATGGTGGCCTGAGCAATTTCGAATACGCGCCGCTGGCAGAAACCATGGGCCGCGTATTGTGGTCGCCCGAAGTGTTCAACTGCAACGCACCGGACACCGGCAACATGGAAGTGTTTATGAAATACGCCACTGCCACACAACAGGCGCAGTGGCTGTCACCACTGCTGGCAGGTGACATACGATCCTCTTATGCCATGACAGAACCGCAGGTCGCGTCCTCAGACGCCACCAATATTGAATTGAGTATTGTGCGCGACGCTGATGAATGGGTACTCAATGGACGCAAGTGGTTCATCACCGGCGCCCTTTACGAGCGCACGCGGATATTCATCGTCATGGGCAAGTCTGACCCCAGTAATCCGAATCGTCACCAACAGCAGTCCCAGGTGCTGGTGCCAAAAGATACTCCCGGTCTGCAACTGATTCGTCCACTGACCACACTGGGCTATGACGATGCACCCATTGGCCACGCCGAAATGGTATTCGACAATGTCCGCGTGCCGCTGGATAACATGCTGCTGGGCGAGGGCCGGGGTTTTGAAATTGCTCAGGGGCGCCTCGGCCCCGGTCGCATCCACCATTGCATGCGCCTGATTGGCGCGGCGCAGCGCTCGCTGGAATTGGCTTGCAAACGCGTCGCCTCACGCACTACCTTTGGCCGCACGTTAAGCCAACACCAGTCAGTGCGCGAAGACATCGCCCGTTGCTTTTCAGAGATCGAAATGGCGCGTCTGCTGGTACTGAAAACCTGCAAAAAGATGGATGAAGTGGGTGCCAAGGGCGCGCTGGATATGATAGCCGCGAGCAAGACCTCAGTGCCACTGATGGTGCAGACCGTTATAGATCGCTGCATGCAAATGCACGGCGCGGGCGGTTTGACAGCAGACTACTGCATGGCGGAGGCATTCAACTATGCACGGTGGTGCCGTCAGGCAGACGGTCCCGACCAAGTGCACTTAATGGCACTGGGTAAGCAGGTGATTAAACGGTACGCCGAGGACTGAAATGCACAAGCAACTGCCGGCAGCGCCTCTTCAAAAGCCTGCCGGGCTTGGCACTAATGCGCTGAGAGCTCTCAGGCAGCCCTGCGCTTCCCCTCACCCTTGGCTGTCAACGCACCGCCTATCTTCGATTTGCTACGCGTTGCCCTTTTCTTGCGTGGCGCAGGTACTTTTTTTGCGGGCTCTTTTTCAACGTGCCCGG
>JBDNIE010000318.1:0-4299 GCA_041688425.1 Halioglobus sp.
ACGGTCAAAACCATCCCTCGGTATCAAGGTGGCAGAAGCAAGGGGTGGCGCGACAGCAGCCATTGCAACCTCCAGAGGTGGTGCAGAAAAAGGAGCTATCAGCAGAAGAAAAACAGCATGCACAGGAGTTCGGGAGTCAGCGAACCTTGTGAACGGCGTAACGGATGTTCTGAAATCCGAAATTTACAGCGCGGGCCACGAATTCAACCGGGGCAATCCTGAAGCCGTGAATTGCCTATCCGGCGAAATCGAACTGCATTCCGATAAATGGATGCTGCGCCCGCATTGCCGCGAACATTACCGGACAACGCAAATTCCGGTTGAGCACAACCTGCGCGCCGATACGCCTTTGTTTCGGGCGTTCCTTGCGCAAGTGTTTCGTGACGATCCTGACCGCGATGACAAGATCAAATCGACGCTTGAATTGATGGGCTATACGCTGATGAGCCATGAAATCCTCTCGTAGTCTGAAATCAGCCCGGTATCAACAACGCTCTTGAGGATTTTAAGAGCGCGAGGCTCTACTTCGCTCCAGCCCGGGTAGGGATAATTGACCCGGATTTGCACTGAGCTGTCAGCCACCAAGACCTTGCCCCATATCCCGATGAACTCGACTGTGGCGTGATACCTCAGGTTTTCATCGGCCGCTCTCACATTCTTGGGAATCTCGGCAACAGGCGTGTTGCGCATTTCCGGGAAGTCTTCCTTTATTTGGCTGTAAAGCACTCCAGGGAAGACGCCTGCAACCGAATCGGACCCCATTTTGAACCGCAATTCGATAATGCAGTCCACAATAGGGTCTTTTTCTAGCCTTGCAGGAAATTTGGCAGTATTCATCGCGCCTAATCTACCATATGAGACGGGTTTTTAGACACATCTAACTGAAAATCGGCTCGGGAACAAAATGAAGTAGCGCCATCTACATGTCCTGCTTGGTTATGCTGCCCAGGTGGAGGCCTGCAGGTCTGCCTGTTGTAAGGTTGTTTCCGTAGCCAAAGCCTGCTTATCCGGTGGATAATAATATTTCCGGAATATCCGCTTAGCCATTTCTTTCGCCCGTGATCTAACTGCCTCTTCAACCGTCCAGTCAATCGCCGCGTTCTTTGTGCACCTACTACAAGCGTGAGCGGTAGCATCCATCACCAGGTTTCTAGCCCGCCTTCCAATTTCTTGGCGCTGGAGCTAAAAACGCTAGATCAGGGTTATCTGGCCGGACTCTGAGTGCTGTGTATGCTTTGCCATGACGTCGATGAAGTCGGCTGGCGATCTGAGCGCCAAATTAAGCAAATCAAATTTTACGAGAGCGTTATAACGGGCTGCAGCAGCAGCTTGGCAATTCAACGATCTTTTGGGGTTAAATTCGATGTCCGTAAATGCATCAAATTTCAACACTAGCTTAGCTGCATCCTGGTTTTGTTGAAGCGCGTTTATATATAACCAGTCATAGAATGCTGTCATAGGGCTTAGCGGCCACTCGAAGCCTTCGTATGCAAAGCCCACAAGCGGACCAGAACTCCTCAGCCTGGTATCGGATTTCGCCTGTCGCGCAGTTGCAGCATAAAGATCTGTAAAGGGCCCGCCTTTCTCAAAACGTTTGCTTCCTTGAAATATTGCTTCAACACTCGAGGTGAATCCTGCGAAAGACTTCAGTTGGAGGTTAAATGCACTGAGTCTTATTCCAAGAGGGTTATCTGATTTGGTAGAAATTTCGAGAACACTTTCTAGTTTCAGATCAGCTTTCGCAGCTTCATGTAGTGACGATATCGATTTTCGTTTTTGAGCTAAACTTAACCCCGCATACCATTCAAACTTTACGTCCAAAACTCTGATGAGCGGATAAGCTGTCTTTCCGGTTATGAATATTGGGCGGGATGCCATCTTACAAATCTCTCAGTGTATAGATTTGGACAAGTTATTCTAAATTCAGCGCTGCCACTGCTGCCAGTCTTCGCGCCATCGAAAGTAACTTGGATCAAGCTTTACAAATCCCCTGTATTGGTCAGGTATTTCGTTATACACACGAGTGCTGTCCCCATCAATAATTATGGCGGACAAATATTCTAGGGAGACGGCTCCTTGGACCATTACCTCTGCTTGAGGGTCGGTCGTATAGCTTTTTGGTATATTGATTCTCTCAGGTTCATTGGAAAACATTTCGGAGAAAGCCGCGCATGAGGACAAAGATTCTGGTTTTAATGCCCTGAATATTCCCATTGATGCATTGGCTGGTAGGAAAATGCAATCCTTCTCCCAAAGCACTTCTCTCCTAAATAAGAGCACCGCCCAACTTGAAACTTTTTCAGCCATATTTTTTCGTTTCGGAAGGAACATTTTGTAGTTTGGGAAGGTCACTGAAAGCGATATTCTGTCCAGCCAGCGATCAAGCCGTTGTTCATCCGGACAAATTGACCGAATTCCCTCGAATCTAAGTGCCTCTCTCGATAATAACCCATGTGTAAGAATGGAGCGCAGGTTCTCCGCCGGCGTGAAATGAACCAGATGCGCAATTTCTCTGGAAAGCGCTACTTCACGAATTTTGGCACGAAGGTCGTCGCGCTGCCGTATTGTGGGTGTATCAAGGCTTAATACTTTTGGGGCTTCAGTAGCCCGAAACTCTTCAAGCTCCGGTTGCTGATTTCGTCCATAAGTGAACTGACCCTGAGTCCGCTGATTGATTGCTATTGCTAGTTCAGTAGCATGCGAAGGATGCAATTGCAGGTCGAGCTCCCTGGCTAGTACCTCATAATCCGAGGCTTCATCAGCCTCGATTCGCGAGATGACATCATCGATTTCCCATTCGATTTTTCTGAGTTCGCCGTTTCTTATTGTCGCCTCTTGTTTGTCCAGAGTTTGGATTCGAGTTACAAGTGCATCACGTTTTCGAAGCTGGCTTATCATTTTGTAGCCAGCCATACCAGCAAGCTCTAGCTCAGCTTCTTTCCGAGCGGCCTGCATTTTACAAATCTGCCCTAGAAAATTTGATCGTTCAGCTTCTGCATACTCCAGCCACGAGTATCTCAGGTCCCTCCGCTGATAGTACTTTTCTATCAGGTGACACCTTATGGCTAGTTGGCCTGCCTCGCTGAGCGATATCCACCTATCGCCGGTGTTGGGTGCAGCACTGTCTTTGGCAATCTGGAAGAGCTGTTCTAAAGTAGGCGCTTGGCTACTGTTATTGTTCCAGTTAAAGCGCTTTGGCTTCATCTGTGCTGGTTTTTTCGAGAGATCACTCGAAACAGTATTGTCAGGTGCAATGGGTGTTACGCTTTCGAGGATTTGGGTTTTATCTTTTGAAGGGTTTTCTAGTGCTGTCTTTGCGGTTCGATTGGTTAGACGATCTAGTTGGGGTTGAATGAAACCTGCAACTTTCTTGGTGGCAGATTTTGATTGATCATAGGCTGATTCTTTCGTTGGCTGAAATATCTGTTGGAAAAATGCGAAAATCAAGCAAATAAGAAATACGGTCACCAGAACTAGACCATATGCTAAATAAGCCGCCAATAGAGGCACGCCCAAAACTAGTCCCAATAACGCCCTCTGCTGACGACTCATGACGCCGCCCATGCTCCAGCGAGTAACTCTTCCTCTTTCAATATAGTTTCCGCCGCCGAAGCCTTCCGATCTGGCTGATTTCCAAACTTGCGAAGTACTCGCTTAGCAATCACTTTCATCCGAGATCTAAATGCCTCTTCAGCCGTCCAGCCAATCGCTGCGCTCTCAGATCGCTTACTCAACAAGTCTTGGGCGCTAACAGCAATCACCAGGTTTCCAGTCCTAAAGGGAGCTCGTTTAATTCATTCCTAGCGTCTTTCCAGCCCAGGTAGTGCCTGTCAAGCAGTGCAATGAAGTCAGCATTATGAGTTGGCTCAATCAGATGGGCCATCTCGTGCACCACGACATATTCAAGTAGATCCTTTGGTTTCTTCACAAGCTCGGTATTAAGGCGAATATTGCCCAGCGTGGGATTACAGCTTCCCCACTTTGTTTTCATACGTTGCAGATAATACGCTTGAACCCTCACTCCAAGTTTGCCTTGCCATTTTTCGATGATGGGCGGAACAACCTGATGAAGAAGTGACCGATGCCATTCCTGAAATACCTGATCGCGCTTATCTCTAGTGCTCCCCGGTCGAACAGTGAGCGTAATACGCTTGTGATCAGAGTTTAGGAATTATAAACCCCCTAATCGATAGATTTCCAGCCTATAGGTGTTGGCTCCTACCGGCACTGAATCTGGATGCAGGGTAATTTGGTGGCTTTTGCGCAGGATTATGGCGTGATAGGAGCAATGGTAGCGAG
>JBDNIE010000319.1:0-14773 GCA_041688425.1 Halioglobus sp.
CCAGCATGCCAACTCGGGTCTGATAGTAATGGTATTTACTTAAGCTGCGAGACCGGCGGCAAACTGAGTAGAGCTTTTCGGGACACGCCGCAAATACGTGCGCATGAACAGGGGCAGACCCTCCCTCCATGGCCTCAGACGCCCCTTTAGTTTCTACTCGCTTTGACGCCTATTATCTGTCGCTTTTGGGCCTAAGTAAGCGAAATTAAACTCAAGTACCTGAATTTCAACAGTATTCTCGCCAAAATCTGGCAAGGCACCCGATCGACCAGGCGCCGCAGACAGCGGCCCAATGCCCCACAGGCGTCGGCTTTGTTGAGCCGCCGTAAAATTTACTCGCCTGTAGGTTTGACAACACTGTGGCGCCTGCTCACTATGTATGAAAAATATTATAGATAAATAGCCCACCCCTCGATGACAGACATAAATCAACTGAGTAAATGGAACCGGGACATTTCCCGGGCGATCGCGGCGCTGGGTACTGAGCAGTTTTTCCCCGCTCTAATTGACGCCATCACCGGGCAGGTCAAAATCGATTACCCTCAGATCTGGCTGTACCACAGAGATCTGCCGCCGAAAATTCTCTATCACGGCATACCCCAAGACGCCGTCGCCAGCCAGATCGACCAATACCTCGAGGGGCCCTACCGGGAAGACCCTTTTTATCAAACGTCGATGCAACAACCGCGCTCCAAGATTTATCGGCTATCGCGCGTGACGATGGGCAAGCTGCAGGAGTCTGACTATTACCGCAATTACTACGCCGATACCGGCACCTGTGACGAGGCGGTGTATGTTGCCAAGCTGCTGGCTGGCAACATCATCAATCTGAGCATGATGCGACTTGCGGAGCACGCGCCATTCAGCGATCAGGAATATGAATCGCTGTATCTGCTGGCGGAGCCTGTGTCCGAACTACTCAAGAGCCACACAGAGCAAAACGACTTCGCAGCAGCACACCTGATCCAGCCCGGCATCAACCATCAGATAGATCTCGCTTTTCGCACCTTCGGCGCCTCACTGTTATCGCCGCGGGAAAAAGACGTTCTGGAACTCATGCTGCGCGGCTACGGCACAGGCATCTCTGCGGAGCGCCTCGATATCGCCCTGGAAACTGTGCGGCGACATCGCAAAAGCATTTACCGAAAGTTGGATGTCAGTTCCCAAACCGACCTTTTTTCGCTGTTTTTAAACTCGATGTCCTGTATGGGAGAGGCCGCCGGCAAAGATCCACTCAGCATCTACATGTCGCCTCGCGCCACGTGATTGCGCAACGACCAGAAACGCAGGAAGGCGATACAGATCTAATCCTGGTTACTGCGATCACCGGAGGCATCAAAAGCCCTCATTTTCTGCCCCATGTAGGGCATTGAGTGATCCTCCTTAACCATGGATAGTGCCGTCTTAACGATCAATGGACGGTCGCCACATGTCGCTTGAAGCCGATTGGTTCCTGCGGGCTCACCCTGAAATAACCACCATAGAAGCGCTGCTCCCGGACTGCAACGGGATAATGCGGGGCAAGTGGGTCCCTCGCCATAAGCTCAGCACCATCTTCGACGGCGAACTGAAACTCCCCAAAACTGCACTTAGCCTGGACATCTGGGGCCGCGACGTGGAGCAGCTGGTTTTCGCCAGTGGTGACGCCGACGGCATCTGTCGCCCGGTAGAAGGATCACTGCTGCCGACACCCTGGGCTGCAGGCGGCCAACACGGTCAAGTCATGCTCTCCATGTTTGATGCCGATGGCACGCCCTACACCGGCGACCCGCGTCAAGTGCTGAAGCAAGTGCTGACGCGTTTTCAAAAGGCGGGCTGGCGCCCCGTCGTTGCCGCCGAACTGGAGTTTAGCCTGGTCACATGGGACGAATCCGTTCCTCTGCACACCTGCCCCTCGCCGGTGGGCGGCTCCCCCATCGGCGGCAACACCTATGGTCTCGATGTTCTCAACCACCATCAGGCTATGCTGGAGGACCTGCGACTGGCGTGTGAGGTGCAGGACCTTCCGTTCGACGGCGTAGTCAAGGAGTCCGCACCCTCGCAGTACGAGGTCAATATGCAGCACGTGGACAATCCCGTGTTGGCTGCAAAACAGATTCTGATGATGAAGCGGCTGATCAAAGGTGTTGCGGGCAAGCACAATCTCATCGCCAGCTTTATGCCTAAGCCGTTTGAAACGGAGTCGGGCAATGGCCTGCATGTGCATTGCAGCATGCTGGATGACAGCGGCGCTAATGTGTTCGACGATGGCACCGAGAAGGGTTCGCCACTGTTGCTCAACGCCATTGGCGGCTGCCTGGCTAATATGGCCGATTCAATGGCGATATTTTCCCCGAGCTACAACGGTTATCGACGCTTTCAGCCGGGCTGCCATGCCCCTACCTACCCCAGCTGGGGTTATGAGAATCGCACCGTTGCGGTGCGCGTGCCCGCCGGCAGCCACGCAGCCCGCCGCCTGGAGCACCGGGTCGCCGGTGCCGATGCGAATCCGTATCTGCTCTTTGCCGTGCTGCTGTCGGCCATGCTCGATGGCATTGAGCAAAACCTGTCGCCCGGCGAACCGGTTACGGGCGACGGCTATGCGCAGGAGGCGGGCAAGCTACCCATCTATATGCCCGATGCGGTGAAACTGTTCAGCGACTCGGACTTTATCAGACACAGTCTCGGCAGCGAGTTGCAACGTATATACACGCTTACCAAGGAGCAAGAGGTGGCAGAATTTCGCCGGCGCATCACCTTGCTAGAGTACCAATCCTACCTTGAGAGGCTTTAACGAGCAGGTCGTTTCTGCAGCGCGTGGAACTTCCCCTGACTAACGACTGTCAAAGTTGTTTTGCTGCAATCAATCGTCAGAGAGCGCTGCCGTAACTGTTCACTTAGCGAGCAAAAAATCGTGATACTCTAGAGCTCAGCATGGGTAACCCCAGCAACGGCTCCGGGCAAGAAAACGAGTGAAAGACCGGTGGCGCGCATGGTTTGTGCCAACAGCTCGTAAACACCCGAAAAATCCAACCAACCTGAAAAGTCAGGCTATAAGAGGCCCAACCACCCTCATGACGAGAAATAACATCAAACCACCACTGAACGCAGTGAACGTGGTTATTTTTGCGGTACTGCCTTTGGCGACACTGGTACTGGTGCCACTATGGGGTGTTTACTATGGCTTCGACGCTTTCCAATGGCTGTGGGCGCTCGCTTTCCTGTATCTCAACGGCTTGTCCATCACCGGCGGCTACCACCGTCTGTGGGCCCACAAATCCTATGACGCCAGCCCCGCTCTAAAGTGGTTCTTTGCCTTTTGGGGTGCAGGGGCGCTGCAGAACAGTATTCTGGTCTGGGCCTCGGATCACCGCCGACACCATCGCCATGTCGATGACGTCGAACTTGACCCCTACTCTGCCAAGCGCGGCCTGTGGTTCAGTCACATAGGCTGGATACTGCGTAATTATCATGGCAATGAGCCTGATTTCAGCAACGCTGCCGATTTACAGCGCGACCCGATTGCTGTGTGGCAACACAAGTATTATGTGCCACTCACCCTGCTGATGAACCTGGGCTTACCGCTACTTCTGGGTATTTGGCATGGCGACATCATTGGCACCTTGCTATTGGTGGGTCTGCTGCGCCTGGTGGTGAATCACCATGTGACGTTCTTTATCAATTCACTGGCACACTTCTGGGGCACAAGACCCTATACGGAAACCAACAGTGCGCGCGATAACGGCTTTCTCGCTTTCCTAACCTATGGTGAGGGCTACCACAATTATCACCATATCTTCCAGAGCGACTACCGCAACGGTATCCGCTGGTGGCAGTGGGACCCAACGAAGTGGATGATCGCCGCCTGTCAGCGCATCGGCCTGGCTCGCAACCTGAACCGAATCTCGGATTTCAAAATACAGCGCGCGTTGCTCGATACTGCCTTCATGCGTGCCCGCACGAAGCTCGCTACCGCCAAGGACAGCGAATCACTGCGTGGATTACTGGAACGCGAATACCAGATCTTCACTGACTCTATCGCCCAGTGGAAGGCCCTGCAGGCCGAGCGCTATGAACGCACCAAAGTACAGCTCAGTGGCGCACTGGAAGACAGAAAGCACAACCTCCAGCAAAAATGGGAGCACGCTGCACTGCACTCCAAGCTAAAGACGCTGGAATATTCGCTCAAATTGCAGCGCAAGCGTATGAGCCTGCTAATGGAGCAGGTACATTTCCATCACGCCCAAACAGCCTGATCAATCCCTCACGGAGAAATCGCCATGACCAGTGACGTTTACGAGTTCAGCTGCCAGACCACGGCAGGCCAGAAAAAATCCCTGAAGGACTACGAAGGCAAAGTGTTGCTGGTGGTCAATACCGCGTCCAAGTGCGGATTTACACCGCAGTTCGGCGGGCTGGAAGAGATGTACGACACCTATAAAGATAAGGGCCTGGAAATCCTCGGCTTTCCCTGCAATCAGTTCGGCAGACAGGACCCGGGCAGCAATGACGAGATTATGGCGTTCTGCCAGTTGAACTATGGAGTGAGCTTCCCCATGTTCGGCAAAATCGACGTCAACGGTGCCAATGCCGACCCGCTGTTCAAACACCTCAAAAAAGCCGCTCCAGGGGCGCTGGGTACCGAGGGTATCAAATGGAACTTTACCAAGTTCCTTATCGACCGCTCCGGCACGGTGATCAAGCGTTACGCGCCGAAAGACACCCCCAAAGCAATCGCCAAAGACATTGAAAAGTTACTGGCCTGACGACTCAATGTTCCCGCGTGGCTCGGAATACAAGATCGGGCCAGCGCTCTTCCATCAGTGCGAGATTAACCCGCGTCGGCGCCAGGTAGGTCAAGTGGCCGCCACCATCCACTGAGAGGTGCTCTGCGGCTTTCTTGCGAAAATCTTCCAGCTTGCGCTTGTCCTCACAGGCGATCCAGCGCGCGGTATACACATTGACCGGTTCATAACGCGCCTCAACCTTGTACTCGTCCTTGAGGCGGTACGCCACAACCTCAAACTGCAGCGGCCCCACCGCACCCACGATCAGGTCGGTGGAAGATATCGGTGAAAAAACCTGTGTCGAACCCTCTTCCGACAGTTGCTGCAAGCCGCGCTGCAGCTGCTTGGACTTCATCGGATCAGCCAGTCGTATGCGGCGAAACAGCTCCGGCGCAAAGTGCGGGATGCCGGTGTACTGCAAAGCCTCTCCCTCAGTAAAGGTATCCCCGATCTGGATAGTGCCGTGATTGTGCAGGCCGATGATATCGCCGGATACGGCCTCCTCTACTAGCAGGCGCTCACCCGCGTGGAAAGTGACGGCATCGACGATCTTGACGTCTTTGCCCAGACGCACATGCTGCATCTTCATGCCTTTGAGATAGCGCCCGGAACAAACCCGCAGGAAGGCAATGCGGTCGCGGTGGCGCGGATCCATATTGGCCTGAATCTTGAACACAAAGCCGCTGAAGGCAGACTCCCGGGCCGCGACTGTGCGATCGGTAGCATCTCTGTCCAGCGGCGCAGGTGCCCACTGCACAAAGTCGTCAAGCATCTCGCGCACCCCGAAATTGCCCAACGCTGTGCCGAAGAAAACCGGGCTCAGTCGCCCCGCAAGGAATGCATCCAGATCAAAGGTATGACTAGCCCCGCGCACCAGTTCGATCTCATCGCAGAAGCGGTCATATTCATCGCCCAACAGCGCGCGTGCCTCGTCGCTGGCAAGGCCGGTTATGCGCAGGTCAGGCGCCAGTACGCTGCCTTTCCCCGGTGTATACCGATGAATGATATCGGTATACAGGTTGTAGACCCCTTTGAAATCCTGACCCATACCGATAGGCCAGTTGATCGGCGCGCCCTGTATCCGCAGCACGGCTTCGATTTCATCCAGCAGATCAATAGGATCACGGATATCGCGGTCCATCTTGTTAACGAAACTGAATATGGGGGTATCGCGCAGGCGGCACACGTTCATCAGCTTGATAGTGCGATCCTCCACGCCCTTGGCGCCATCGATCACCATCAAAGCAGAATCCACGGCGGTCAGCGTGCGGTAGGTATCCTCGGAAAAATCCTCGTGGCCGGGCGTATCGAGCAAGTTGACCGTGCGCTCGCGGTAGGGAAACTGCATGACTGAGGATGTCACCGAAATGCCCCGCTCCTGCTCCATACTCATCCAGTCGGACGTGGCGTGCGGCCCTTTCTTACCCTTGACACTGCCGGCCACCTGAATAGCGTTGCCCAGCAGCAGCAGCTTTTCGGTGATGGTGGTTTTACCTGCATCCGGGTGAGAGATGATGGCGAACGTTCTTCTACTGCCAACCTCAGCGGATAATTTGCTATCAACCACGTTACATACACCCCGCGTCGATACCCTTAATGACACTCATTGAAATACACTCTTTTTTACGCATTTGATAAACGGGCGCCATTCTACGCGCAACGGGTGTTATGCCCCAGTACTTTTGAGTTTGCCATTGCAGGCAGAGTACCCGGCAAATCACGAATATTCTCGACCGCAAGGCACAGCGGGCGCTTCGAATGGCGCTACCGCATAGCTGCGAGATCGCCTGAGTGCCACTTTTGGGCTTGAGGAAGTACCGTGCCTGGAGCATAAATTTTGAGAGCTGTTCCATAGCACACTGGATTTCGTAGTAAGCTGTCGATCCATTGGCGCAATTTGTGTGGATCAATCATTAACAAGCAAGGAGATAGCAGTGCGTGCGATAAAACTGAAGAAGCCCGGCGGGCTCGATAACCTCGAACTGGTCGACATCGAAGAAACAGAGCCCCAATACGGGCAAATCCGTGTCCGCAATCACGCCAGCTCGCTGAATTTTCATGATTATGTCGTTGCCATTGGTCTTCTGGCCGTGGATGACGGGCGTATTCCCATGTCGGATGGCGCAGGCGTGGTCGAGGCTGTGGGGGCCGGCGTGACTGAATTTCAACCCGGCGACAAGGTTATGAGTTGTTTCTTTCCCCACTGGGCCGATGGCCGTGCCGACGATGCCACCAAACTCGGCGGCGTACCCGGCGACAACGTCGATGGCTTCGCAGCAGAGACAGTGACTATGACCGCCACAGCGTTCACGCTAATGCCGGACAACTACTCATTTGCCGAGGCGGCGACTCTGCCCTGCGCGGCATTGACAGCCTGGCGAGCCCTAATGGTCGAGGCGCGGGTGAAGTCTGGCGATACCGTGCTGGTGCAGGGTAGCGGTGGCGTTTCTGTATTTGCGTTGCAATTTGCCAAGGCCGCTGGCTGCCATGTCATTGCCACTTCGTCTTCGGATGCGAAACTGGAAAAACTCGCAGCACTTGGCGCCGATCAACTGATCAACTATCGAGAGTTCGAGACATGGGGCGACCGAGTTCTGGAAATCACCGGTGGTAAAGGCGCCGACGTAATCGTTGAGGTCGGAGGCTCGGGTACACTGCCGCAATCTGTGCGCGCCATTGCCATGGGTGGGCATATTTCAATGATTGGCGTGCTCACCGGCATACAGGGCGAAGTACCCACAGCTGAGCTATTTCAAAAGAACGCGATGATCAGCGGCATTACCGTGGGCTCACGAGCAAGCCAGCAGGATATGGTGCGGGCCATCAACACCACCGGCATCCGACCGGTTATTGACCGCAGTTTTGCTCTGGAAGAACTGGCAGAGGCGTTTCGATTGCAGGAGTCACAGAAGCACTTCGGGAAAATTTGCCTGAGCCTTTAGTGATGCATTAGAAGCGCACGTTGAATGGCCCCGCTTTAAGCGCAAAAGGGGCACTTAGGCGGTGAATTGCATGATATCGAGCTGGGACTGTGCGAGGCAGGAGGGCCTGCCCCTGTTTATGGATGCGCCGAACCTAAAGCTTAAACCAGTGCCATTCAGCGTGCGCTCACTTCATTTGCACATCGACTCTGTTCGGGAGTATCGAAACACCTAAAGCCTCCCTGGCCTCTTCATCGCCCAACAGTTGAGCTGCGAAGAAAAGCATGCCGTAGGTAGCGGTGATGTCGCGCCCAAGTACATTATCGATGTAGGTAAACGGCTCACCCGGCGCTGTTTGTCGCTCACCGTCGCCGCAACCTGCATTGAATGCGGGTACGATGCCCGCAATATCCGAAAACGACCAGTGCCCAGCGTCAGCGATTTCAATTTTCCAGGCGGGGCCTGCGGCTGCGTCATAATTTGCGCGCAACACTACATTACCGATAGCGCCGATACTATTATCTTCCTCGGCGACCATAAACAATAACGGCTCTTCAATATTGGCTACGGTAACACCGGGGAATACCGGGCTTTCAACCGGTGCAGCAATAATCAATCCCGCCCTGAAGCGCGCGTCATCCTGCAGAATTTTACCTGCGGTAACAGCGCCATAACTGTGCCCCGCCACCGCCACGCGGGAAGCGTCAAAGCGTCCCTGCAACGATTCTGGCAGCGCACGCGAACTCTCTGTTAGCAATTCATCCAACACCGCCGATACATCACTGGCTCGGGTCGCCAGAAATTCCACATTTAGCATGGCGCCTGAATCAAACAGCGTGTTGCGGGCATGGTCCGGCGCAGCCACTGCGATACCATGGCTTGCCAACCGCTCGGCAAGCGAAAAGGACGAATAACGCGTGCACTGATAACAGTGCGAAAAAACAACCAACGGCCACTGCGGGGGGCTGGAGGCAGGCTGCGATTCCTGGCCGGAGGAGGTGTCCCGCCTCGTGCATTGCTCGGGCACGTTTTTCAACAGGGCCAGCATTTCATCACGCTCGGCCTCACCGATAGCAAAATCTTCAATGGATTGCGCCTCTTGCGCACTTGCTGCGGGATACCAGATCTCGACATTCAACACCCTGCCCCGGCGCGCATTCATCACAGTGATCGTGCGGTTGCCAACCGGATAAGGACCGATCTCGTCGTAGCTGTATGTCTTTAAGCCATTATCATTGTTGTCATTGCCATTAGAGCAACCCACTGCACTCACGAGCAGATATACGGCGACAAAAAAACAGGTTATTAGCTTCAGCATAAGATGTCGCTCTTTGGGGGGAGTGAATTCGCAGGTCCAATTAGTTGAGCACAGATACTCGTTAGCGCAAGACCGTGCAACAGAGGTGCAGTAGGACTATCTGTTTTTAGGTGAACCGGGGGCCAGACCTTGATAGCACCAGAAGCGCGGCCCCGAACACAAAAAAGGGCCAACTGGTATATGGCACCAAGCCGTCATGGAGTTGGCCATTATCGAACTCCTCAAGGGTGAGGACTTTGGCGGTAGCGGTGTTGATACTGCTCAAGCAGGCGATCGCGCAGAGCAGCAGAGTCCACTTTTTCATTATTAATCACTCTGGTTAGGAGGGATCATCATAGACGCCTCCCAATCAGCCTAGCTTAGGTAGGACTATTGTCAATTGGCTGATATTTCAGTCGCCTACGGTCAATTTCCAGATAGAGAGCAATGACGCATTAGCGCGTTGGCGAGGTCCACGCCGGACAGATAGGCGTTTTCAACGCGCCCGCCATAACTCCAGTCGCCGCCTATCCAGAGGTGCTGGTCAGGCGACGCGATAAGGCCAGGAGGCGTCAACTGGTCATTCTGGCTGGCATACAACCAGCGATGCGCTACCAATGGTTCGATGTCAACATTCAACCCAAGTTCATCCAACAGGATCTTGCGTGCCTCGTTAAACCAAAACCCTTTAGGCTCCTCCAGATGATCGCGAGTGAAAGCAGTGTTGAAGTGCAGGATATAACAGCTTTGTCGCCCCGCTTTATGTCCTTGATGGCTGACAAACCGCAGCTTGGGGTGCTCACAAAAAATGGCATCGCTGCGCACTGCACCTGGGGCATGAACAGCGACGGCCCAGCAGGGCTCCAGCAATGAGTGCGGGGCGACGAACAAATCCGCCATGTCGCTTTGTACCAACAGTTGCTCTGCCTGCACCGGCGGTATCGTTAGCACAATAGAATCAAAATCGGAGAAACATTCGTCCGCTTCGCTGAACAGACTCCAGTTGCCCTTCTCGCCGTGCAACCGGACAATACGACAGTCGGTGGTCAACGGCACGTCTACCAACAGGGACTTGACCGGGCTTTGCATGGAAGGCACGCCGATGTATCGCTGTTGCTGATCCGGCGAAGCCTGCAAAGATGCGGAGACGCCATCAGACGTTAATACAGCAGCACTACAAGGCCACTCTTCAACACATCCGGCGTCCAGCCATAACTGCACCTGACGTTGAAAATCGGCATTTCGTGCTGTGAAATACTGCGCACCCATATCGAGATAACCCGACTCGGTCCTTTTGCTGCTCATACGTCCGCCCGCCGAGCGGCCTTTATCGAACACAGCCACTTGATAACCGGCTTGCGCCAGTTTGACGGCGGCCGCTGCGCCGCAAAGCCCCGCTCCAATAATAGCCACTCTGCCCATATTCGCTCACTTTCCGGTTTGCTACGATGAAGTCGCCGATAGTACCAGACCCGTCGCCGTTGGAGCCAAAGACGTCAACGAATGGTAGTGGCGTAGCTTGAAATCTGATTGCTTCTGATGAACACGAGCCTGGACCAATTTCAAACTGACGCGCCACACCCTTTGGCGCACCAAAAGAGCGCAGGGACGCTCTAAAAATGGCGTCTATAACGGCATAGGAGAGTCGCTTTATCATTACCCAAATGACTCTATACTGCAGCGAATTTGGACAGTAGACTCAGTGTCGTCGGGGCCCATTTTTGCCTACCTCAATATTATTTTTCAACGCACCCGAACGCTGCGGGTGCAAAAAGGAGAATGCGATGAAGATGAAGAATACGTCTGGAGTAATTGCCCTCGTGGCAGGCCTTGCGGTAGGAGTCCCCGTGCAGGCAGATGGTACGGTTAACGTCTACAACTGGAGCGACTACATCGGCGAAGATGTGGTTGCTACCTTCGAAACAGAATCCGGCACCAAGGTCGTCTACGATGTATTCGATTCCAACGAAGTACTGGAAGGAAAATTACTTGCGGGCCGCACCGGCTACGACGTTGTGGTGCCCAGCATAGAATTCATGGGTCGGCAGATACAGGCCGGCATTTTTCAACCGCTGGATAAAGAAAAGCTGCCCAACTACAAGGAACTCGATCCGTCAATGATGGCCATCATTGCGCAGATGGATCCTGGCAACGCCTATGGTGTACCCTACATGTGGGGCACTACCGGCATCGGTATGATCAAGGATAAAGTGATTGCCGCGCTGGGGCCTGACGCCCCGCTCGATTCATGGGAGCTCGTGCTGAACCCGGAAAACCTGGCCAAGCTCAGCAGCTGCGGCGTAGCGTTCCTTGATGCTCCATCGGAAATCTTTGGCGCAGTTTTGCATTATCAGGGCAAGGACCCCAACACCGCGGATGCAAAAGACTACCAGGGCGATGCCAAGGCGCTGTTGAAACAGCTTGCACCCTCGGTCACTTACTTCCATTCATCCAAGTACATTGACGATCTCGCGGCAGGCGAAATCTGCGTCGCTATTGGCTGGTCTGGCGATATCGCGCAGGCTATGGTCGACGCTGAGGAAGCGGACAACGGCGTGAAGATCAGCTACGTGATCCCCAAAGAGGGCGCGCTGCAGTTCTACGACATACTGGTCATTCCCAAAGACGCCAGCAATGTTGAAGAGGCACACGCCTTTATCAATTTCCTGATGCGACCGGACATCGCAGCCGAGAATACCAACTACATCTGGTACCCCAACCCGATACCGGCATCCAAACCGATGATAGATCCCGAAATCACAGGCGACCCCTCCATTTATCCGCCTCCGGACGTGATGGCAGGGCTTTATGTCTCAACCATCAAGTCACCGGCGGTAGACCGGGCTATGAATCGGGCCTGGACTGAGGTAAAAACAGGGCGCTAGTTACCATTCACGAGACTACTCATACGGGGCACGCGCAGTGAAGAATATCTCCGCAAACCCGTCGGACCGGACTTTGACTCCGACCGCGCCCAATGCAGACAGTTACATTGAACTTGCGGGCGTGAGTAAAAGTTTTGACGGCGTTACCGTTGTCAACAACGTCAACATCTCTATCCGCAATGGCGAAATATTCGCACTGCTGGGCGCATCGGGCTGCGGCAAGACCACGCTGCTGCGCATGCTTGCCGGATTTGAGCAACCCACCGCCGGTGACATTTTTCTCGAGGGCAAAAGCCTCGTTGGGAAGCAGGCCAACCAGCGTCCTTTCAATATGATGTTCCAGTCCTATGCCTTGTTCCCGCATATGACCGTCGAACAGAACATCGCGTTTGGACTTAAACAAGAAGGCATGAAACGGGACGAAATGGATGCGCGCGTGACGGAAATGCTCGAGTGCGTGCAGATGGGTGCCTATCGAAAACGCAAGCCGCATCAGCTTTCAGGCGGGCAGCAACAGCGCGTCGCACTGGCGCGCTGTCTCGCAAAAAGACCGAAACTGCTGCTACTGGATGAACCCATGGGCGCCCTCGACAAAAAGCTGCGCGGCCGTATGCAACTGGAAATCGCCAACCTCATCGAATCTCTTGGTGTCACTTGCGTGATGGTCACGCATGATCAGGAAGAAGCCATGACAATGGCCAACCGCATCGCCATCATGGACGCGGGCAGCATTATGCAGGTCGGCACACCCGATGAGATTTATGAACAACCAACCTGCCGCTACACCGCCGAGTTCATCGGTTCTGTCAATATCTTCGATGGCGTGATACAGCAGTGCGAGGCTAATTTCACCAGTATCGCGAGCTCGCAGGCACATAACCCCATTCACGTTGGTCACGGTATCAGCGGCTTCGAGGGGCAATCGGTGAGCTTCGCGCTGCGCCCTGAGAAAATAGAGTTAAGCAAGCAACAACCCCCGCAGTCGCACAACTGTGAGGCGGGTGAGGTTGACGACATCGCCTACCTGGGCTCCCATTCTGTCTATCATGTAAAGCTCGACTCCGGACTCTCTGTCTCGGTCACCGTTATGAACGATGAGCGCTGGTCCGGCGAGCGGCTGACCTGGCACGACCGGGTCTGGGTGTACTGGTGTGAAAATTCCGGAGTAGTGTTGAGCTCGTGAACCCAGAAGATCGCACAACCCGCTGGCGTCTGCCCGGTCAGCACTGGTGGGTTATCTTGCCGCCCTATCTCTGGTTGCTGCTATTTTTTGCCGTACCCTTCGCCATTGTGCTCAAGATCTCATTGGCGGAGGCCGTCATTGCCCAGCCGCCCTATACGGCACTGTACGCGTATGTCGACAATGTGCTCTCGGTCAGAGTCAGCCTTTCCAATTACCTTTTCCTACTGACTGACTCGCTCTACTTCGATGCCTATGTCAGTTCGCTGAAAATAGCGGCTGTCTCCACCATGATCTGTCTGGTCATCGGTTATCCCATCGCCTATGGCATCGCCCGCACACAGGGGCCGCTGCAAAGCCTGTTGCTGATGCTGGTGATACTCCCCTCATGGACCAGCTTTCTCATTCGCATCTATGCGTGGATGGGGCTGCTGCGCAACGACGGCATTATCAACAACATCCTGCTAGGTCTCGGTCTGGCAGATGAGCCAATCAGAATGATGAATACCCAGTTCGCGGTATACATCGGTATCGTTTATACCTACCTGCCTTTTCTCATACTGCCGCTGTATGCCAACCTCGTGAAGCTGGATAACCGCCTGCTGGAGGCGGCCCATGATCTGGGCGCCGGAGCCGTAGAGCGTTTCTTACGCATTACACTGCCGCTGTCCCGGGGCGGCATGATCGCCGGGTGCATGCTGGTCTTCATCCCGGTGGTCGGTGAGTTTGTGATCCCTGAACTGCTGGGCGGGTCCGAGACTCTGATGATAGGCAAGGTGCTGTGGGGCGAGTTCTTCAGCAATCGCGATTGGCCGGTGGCCTCGGCGATAGCAACGCTAATGTTGGCGGTGCTGCTGGTTCCGATCATGCTGTTTCACCGCTACCAGTTTCGGGAAATGGAGGCCAACGACTGATGTCGTCCTCACACCGAATGCCGCTGTTTACGCGCATATGCCTAGGGATAGGGTTTTTTTTCTTATACGCCCCTATGCTGGTGCTTATCGTCTACTCCTTTAACGAATCAGAGCGAGTGAATATCTGGGCCGGTTTCTCCGTGCGCTGGTACGGCGAGTTGTTTCGCGATAAGGCTATGATGGGCGCGCTCTGGATGAGCCTGCGCCTGGCTTTTGCCACTGCCACCACGGCCATCGTATTCGGCACAATCGCCGCAATGGTTCTGACGCGGGTGCGGAATTTCAAGAGCAAAACGCTGTTTGGTATTATGGTCACGGCACCGCTTGTTATGCCGGAGGTAATCACCGGGCTATCACTGCTGCTCATGTTCGTCGGAATGGCCAATGCTTTTGGCTGGCCGGCAGAACGCGGGTTCCTGACTATCTGGATTGCCCACGTAACCTTCTGCATGGCCTATGTGACAGTCGTTGTCAGCGCGCGGCTGCGGGAACTGGATGGGGCACTGGAAGAGGCCGCCATGGATCTTGGCGCCAGTCGGCTCGGTACGTTCGTGCACATTACTCTTCCCATTATCACACCGGCGCTGATTTCGGGGTGGTTACTGGCGTTCACACTGTCGCTTGATGATCTGGTGATCGCCAGCTTCGTGGCGGGCCCTGCATCGACGACTTTACCGATGATTGTTTTCTCCTCTGTGCGAATGGGTCTCAGCCCACAGGTCAACGCACTCGCTACGCTGCTCATCCTGGCCGTTTCACTGGTGGCCTTGTTAGCCTACTGGATCATGTTGCGCGATGAGCGCAGGCGCC
>JBDNIE010000320.1:0-5147 GCA_041688425.1 Halioglobus sp.
TCTCGCTACCATTGCTCCTATCACGCCATAATCCTGCGCAAAAGCCACCAAATTACCCTGCATCCAGATTCAGTGCCGGTAGGAGCCAACACCTATAGGCTGGAAATCTATCGATTAGGGGGTTTATAATTCCTAAACTCGGCATTCACCTTATTTTAGCTACCCAGCGTCCATCGGTCGACGTAATTACCGGGTTGATCAAGGCCAACATTCCCACTCGCATTGCGTTCCAGGTCTCCTCGAAAATTGATTCACGCACCATTCTCGATCAGGGTGGTGCAGAGCAGCTGTTGGGGCACGGTGACATGCTTTACATGCCACCGGGTAGCGGCGTACCGGTGCGTGTTCACGGCGCTTTTTGTTCCGACGATGAAGTCCACCGGGTGGTCGCTGACTGGAAGCGCCGCGGTAAACCGGCCTATATCGACGGCTTGCTGGACGAGGGCGGCAACACGCCGGTTACGGCAGCAGAACTGCAGGGCAGCGGCGATCAAAATGATGAGAGCGACGCACTTTACGACGAAGCGGTTCACTATGTCTGTGAGAGTCGTCGCGCCTCTATTTCTTCAGTGCAACGCAAGCTGCGCGTTGGCTATAACCGCGCCGCCAGGCTGATTGAAGCGATGGAAGCCGCCGGTGTTGTCACCGAAATGGGCACCAATGGGCAGCGCGAAGTCCTCGCACCGCCACCGGTATCAGACTAAACAGGATCCTTGGAAAATGACCAAATTTCTTATTGCCGGGTGTTGCCTGCTGGCGAGTGTGTGGGCGCAGGCAGACCCAACCGACGATCTCATTGCGGCGCTTGATCGCATCAGTAATCTGCAGGGCAGCTTTGAACAGGTTCAATACGACGAAAGTGGGACGCTGGTGGCAGAATCCGCCGGTACTTTCAAACTATCGCGGCCCGGATATTTCGAATGGGATATTACATCACCCGGCAGCCAACTGATTGTAGCTACCCCGGAATTTATCTGGCAGCACGATCGCGATCTCGAAACCGTAACCCGTCGCCCGGTGGTGGATTCGGAGCAAATGTCACCACTGCAGGTACTGGGTGGCAACGATGCACTGCTACGCAGCCAGTTCTCGGTCAGCAGAACCGCGGAATCAACCTACGCATTGCATCCTCAGGGGATTAACCCCGGGTTTATCCGACTACTGGTCACGTTCGCAGAAGACGGTGGCTTTGCGGGACTTGAAATCAATGACAACCTCAACCAGCGGGTTGTCATTGTGTTTTCAGATCTCAACCGCAGCAGTCCGTTGGGACCCGAAGATTTTGACTTTACGCCACCGGCCGATGCAGACCAGTTTTTTTACGACTGACACGGCGCACGCCGTCGCCATCTAGCGAAAATCCGCCTCCATTTCTGCAGCCAGATAGGCGAATACCGCCATCGCAGCGACATTCTGAGCCAAGGCATGGGGGTCAATTTTGTCAAAGGTATCGTTGGCATTGTGGTGCAGATCAAAATAGTCGGAACCATCCTGCAGCAATCCCACCACCGGCACACCGGCGGCGCGAATAAACGACAGATCGGGGCCACCGCGGGCAGTGTTATAGCCTGGAATAATGCCGAGCGGAGCCAGTACGGATTGAAATTCTGCGCCGAGCGCAATGCGACTTTCTCCGAAGCCGGTGTCAAAACGCCATACTCGACCGGCGCCAAAGTCAGACTCAGTGGCGACCACGTGCCGCGCAAGCTCATTTTTATGGCGTTCTGCATAGTCTTTTGCGCCGACCAGACCCACTTCCTCAGCGCCGAACAACACCACCCGAATCGTGCGTCGTGGCGCCTGTGGCAGGTGTTCAAGCAACAGGCGGGCGGCCGCCATAACAATGCCGACGCCGGCGCCATCATCGACAGCACCGGTGCCGAGATCCCATGAATCCAGGTGCGCGCCGATCAGTACGATTTCATCCGGCTTTTCACGCCCGGGAATCTCCGCAATAACATTGCCCGAGGGAGCTATCGTGCCAAAACGGTTTTCCAGCTTCAGATAGAGAGAAACGGTCTGCCCCTTGCCGATCATCCGTGCCAGTTGGTCTGAATCGGGCCCGGAAAGTGCAGCGGTAGGCACCGAGGGTACTTCCTCCGCCGTAACGGGGTGCATCTGGCCAGTGTGAGGAAAGCGGTTGGACGTGGTGCCCACCGAGCGGATAAGAGCGGCGGAAGCCCCCAGCCGTTTGGCCTCATAGGCCGTCTCCCGCCGCTTCTTTGAACCGTAACCGTAGCCCGAACCATCCTGCGTCCTGCGGGTCATCTCATCGACGAACACGATTTTACCGGCCTGTGAGTTATCCGCCTGCCGCTGCAAGTCGGCCAGTGAAGTGAATCGCACCACCTCACCGGTCGCGCCGTCCGGACCGGTACTGATACTCCCGCCAAGTGCGGTTACCGCAAGCATTTGCGGATAGGGCGCCAGCACTTCGGCGATCGCATGTCCGCGTTCCCAAAAAGGTATCTCAAAATCATCGACTCGAATATGACTCAGTCCGAGCTGCTTGAATTTATCAACGGCCCACACTCTGGCCCTTGCTTCAGCCTCTGAACCTGCCAGCCGCGCACCAACCTCGGTAGTCAGTGACTCAACCAGTTGATATCCAACTCTATCCTTAAGCCCGAGCTCAAGCAGCTGTGCAGCGATCGCGCGCATTTCTGCAGTGACGACTTCCGTTTGCGCGAGCGTTGGCGATGCGATGAACAATGCCAGCACGCAGTAAAGAAGACGCTTTTTGGCCATGCGGCCTCCGACAGAAAACTAGGGTAGGGCGCGTATTCTCAAGGTGTAGCCTGCCAGATGCAACCAATTCCGAAACCCCATACAATAGCCCCACCTAAAAGTGCACTTCGGTTTTTTTTATGCCTCAGCTCGCTAACATCGCTTCCCAAACTAAGCACGACACCTACCGTGAGTGACTTATTTCCGGATTTCGAGCCCGTCCAGCATCGTTCAGCTGACACGGAACCCGGCGAACCCACAGTGGATGCTGGCTACCAACCCCTGGCCGCCCGCCTGCGGCCCCATTCGCTGGACGACTATGCAGGGCAGTCGCACATCCTGGCGCCGGGCAAACCGCTGCGTCAGGCGATTGAAAAAAATCAGCTGCATTCTATGATTCTGTGGGGCCCTCCCGGCGTCGGCAAGACCACTCTGGCACGTATTATTTCCCATACCGCCAAGGCGTATTTTATTCAGATATCGGCGGTGCTATCCGGTGTTAAGGAGATTCGTGGAGCCGTGGCACAAGCCCGCCAGCAAAAGTCTCAGGGTCGCGACACCGTGCTGTTTGTGGACGAGGTGCATCGATTTAACAAATCACAGCAGGACGCCTTTCTGCCCTACGTTGAAGACGGCACTCTGATATTTATCGGCGCGACCACCGAGAACCCATCCTTTGAATTGAACAATGCCCTGCTGTCTCGCTCGCGAGTCTACAAGTTGCGTTCACTGACTCCAGACGATATTCGCCAGGTACTGACGCGAGGAAGCGCATTGCTGGATTACCGTGTGGAATTGGATGATGCCGCCCTATCTGCTCTGGCGGCACAGGCCGATGGGGATGCCAGACGCGCCCTGAATCTACTCGAGCTTGCCACCGACCTCGCACCGGAGCAGGACGGGGTGCGGCGAATCGATGTCACCACACTTGAGGAGGTATTCCAGTCCTCTCTGCGCCGCTTCGACAAAGGTGGAGACCTGTTCTACGACCAGATCAGTGCAATGCATAAAGCGGTGCGGGGGAGCTCACCCGACGCTGCCCTGTACTGGTTCTGTCGCATGTTGGACGGTGGTTGTGACCCCTTGTATCTGGCCAGAAGAGTGGTGCGCATGGCCAGCGAAGATATTGGCAACGCCGACCCCAGGGCGCTCTCTCTGGCACTTGATGCCTGGCAAGTACAGGAGCGGCTAGGCAGCCCCGAAGGGGAACTGGCTATCGCGCAGGCGATTCTGTATCTGGCCGCTGCTGCCAAGAGCAACGCCGTGTACAGTGCATATAATGCCGCTAGAGCCGATGTAGAGAGCCAGCCCTCTGAAGAGGTCCCACTGCATTTGCGCAACGCTCCCACTAAGCTGATGAAAGAGTTTGAGCACGGCGCAGAGTATCGTTATGCTCATGACGAAGAGGGCGCCTATGCCGCCGGAGAAAATTACTTTCCTGAGGCATTAAAAGATAGACAATACTACCAGCCAGTAGACCGGGGGCTGGAACTTAAAATTCGAGAGAAAATGCGGTCTCTACGCCAGCTCGACCGGAACAGTGACAAACAGCGCTACCCCTGAGCGCACCAAACTCAAACCATCGGAGATAGTTTCATCAGAGTCCTGACCTTTACTCTTCTGCTCATATTGACAGGCTATTTCCAGTTTTTCTATGATCGCTACGAACTGCTCGGCCCCAATCTGGTCGACGAACTTTTTCTCGCAGCACCCGACCAAAGCGCGGCCGCTAGCCCGGCAGCAATAACACTGCGCAACGATAATCCAGAGCACTCGGCCACGCTGACGCAACGCCTGATTCCGGGCCCGGGTGTGTCAGATATCAGGGCTGTAATCGACGCCCGGGTGATTGACGTTACGGCCGGAATTAAACCCTGGAACACCGCACGAGTGGTGCTCGCCTCCATCGCGCGCGGTGAGACACAACCCGACTATAGCCGACCCCATGAACTGGTCGGCCTGATTGGCACCACAGACTGGACAACCTATAGCCGAACCTTTCATATCTACCCCCATATCGTCGAGTTGCGTCTGCAGGCGCAGCTAATGCAGGCAACCGGCGTATTGGAGTTTAGGCAATTCACTATTCACGCTGCAAAGCTGAGGGCTGAATGGCCCTGGCTACAGGGTTTGCTGATAGGGTCTTTACTGATGTTCATCGGCGCTGTATTTGCGCCTTACCGGCGCGACCAAAAGCGGACACTGCTGCCTCTGGCAGCGCTTGCCGGTGTCGCTTCTATTGTGTTGTTTACCGCAATGCCTGCCGGCACAAAGAACGCCTGGATTTCATAGCTCGCCTCGCTGCACTAGTACCCAAGCCCCGGGTCAATCTGACCCGCTATCACGGTGTACTCGCTCCTAACAGTCAATATCGGGCGCTGATCACCCCCGCCCAACGGGGTAAGGGACGAAAACCCCAA
>JBDNIE010000321.1:0-1701 GCA_041688425.1 Halioglobus sp.
AAATCCGCACGCGCGGGTGACGGCGATGACAAAAATCGCCTGATGGCGCTGTTGCTGGGCCTGGAAAGAGACGAGCTGCTCCCCGTAGCCAGAGCATTTAGCCAGTTCCTGAACCTCGCCAATATCGCCGATCAGCACCACGCTATTTCTCGCGAAATGGACGAGGTGAACTCGGCGACCGAGTCGCTTGCGGGCGTGTTTGCAAAGCTACAATCCGATGGCCACAGTATCGAAGATATTGGCCAGGCTATCGCCAATCTCAAGATTGATTTAGTACTTACCGCTCACCCCACAGAGATTACACGTCGCACGCTAATTCATAAACATGGAGAGATCGACGCCTGCCTGAGCCAACTGGAGCTTAAGGACCTCACAGAGCGGGAAACCTGTGTGATTCACAAGCGCCTGCGGGAGCTGATTGCACAAATCTGGCACACACAAGACTTTCGCGATGAGCGTCCCACCCCAATCGACGAGGCGAAATGGGGCTTTGCGGTGGTAGAGAACTCTTTGTGGGACGCCATACCAGAGTTCCTTCGTCGACTGAATAACACTCTGTTGGAGGTAACCGGTAACAATCTGCCCGAAGACGCAGCGCCGGTGTGTTTTTCATCCTGGATGGGCGGGGACAGGGATGGCAACCCGAATGTGACGTCTACCGTGACCGAAGAAGTCCTGCTGCTGGGTCGGTGGCAGGCGGCAGCTCTGTACCTCAAGGATGTTGAGGCGCTGGTCGAGGAGCTTTCGATGACATTGTGCAATGAGGACCTGATGCGCAGGGCCAGCAACGCACGCGAGCCGTATCGCGTAATACTGAGGCAATTGCGGGACAAACTGCGTCTTACGGTGAGCGCCTTAACGGCGCAAATTAACGAGCACAAGGTACCACCCGCCGGCACTCTGATTACGCACGAAGAAGAACTCTGGCAGCCGGCCTATGCCTGCTATCAGTCGCTGCTGGATTGCGGCATGGTGAGCATCGCCCACGGCAAATTGCTTGACTTGCTGCGGCGAATCAAATGTTTTGGGGTCAATCTGGTGAGCCTCGATATTCGCCAGGATTCGGATCGCCATACCGAAGCGCTGGCCGAGCTGACACAGTATTTGGAACTCGGTGACTACCAGCAGTGGGACGAGCAACGCAGACGAGAATTCCTGCTCGGGGAGCTGGCGAATAAACGCCCGCTGATACCCGCGGAGTGGCAACCGAGCGATCAGGTCAGGGAGGTGCTCGAGACCTGCGCGGTGGCCGCGCGACAGCCGCATGGCGCATTGGGGTGCTACATTATTTCAATGGCAAGGCAAGCCTCGGATGTGCTGGCGGTCGAATTATTGCTGAAAGCGTCCGGCTTGCGGTCACCTCTGCCCGTTGTGCCGCTGTTCGAAACGCTTGATGACCTGGACCGCGCAGAGCAGGTAGTCGATCAGCTACTGACCATTCCGCAGTATCTGGAGCACTTGCAGGGGCGGATGATGATCATGATCGGCTATTCAGATTCCTCCAAAGATGCGGGCATGTTGGCGGCCTCATGGGCACAGTACCGCGCGCAGGAGGCATTAGTGCAGCGCTGCAGCCGATCCGATATTAAACTCACGTTGTTCCATGGCAGGGGCGGCACGATTGGCAGAGGCGGTGCTCCCGCCCACGCCGCGTTGTTATCACAACCGCCGGGGTCGCTCAGGAACGGTTTGCGCGTAACC
>JBDNIE010000322.1:0-7001 GCA_041688425.1 Halioglobus sp.
AGGCGATAATTGGGTCTCAGATAGTTGTATTGCAGAAACTCAAATACGTTAAAAACGTCCTTACCGATGTTCTGATCGTATGTCATCAGGCTGAAGTCGGTGTAAAGCCGTGCGGTTTTCTCATTGAAGTTGCCGGTACCAATATGACTGAAATAACGCGAGGTATTCCCTTCTCTGCGCTCGATCAACAGTAACTTGCTGTGCACTTTGAGGCCCGGCAGGCCAAAGATGACCTCGATGCCATTTTCCGTAAGCCGCTGCGCCCAATTGATATTGGCCTGCTCATCAAAGCGCGCAGCCAATTCCACAACGGCCAGTACTTTTTTCCCATTCTGTACGGCATTGACGAGAGCATCGATAACTCTGGAATCGCGTGCAACACGATACAGGCAAATCTTTATCCTGGTCACCTGTGGATCCAGCGCAGCAGTCTTGAGCAGATCAATGACGTAGTCGTAAGGGTGATACGGGTAGTAAAGAAAAATATCTTTCTCGCGAATGCTGTCGAAAATATTCAGCTGCTCGTCCAACCGTTTGATCCTTATCGGCGGCAGCGGCTTAAACTCAAGGTAACGCGGACCGACATTGGGAAAGTCCATGAAGTCCTTGGAGTTATGATAGCGCCCACCGGCGATCAAGCTGTCGTATTTACCAAAGCCAAAGCGATGACACAGATGGTCCAGCAGACGCTGCGGCATCTTGCCGTCATAGACCATGCGCACCGTATCCGCCTTACGACGCTGCTTCAGGCTGAGCGCCATCTTGTCTATCAGGCTTTGCGTGATGCCGGTATCAATCGCCAGTTCCGCATCGCGAGAAAATTTGAAGCAATAAGCATCAGCGGAATCGATAGAAAATACTCCGCGAAACATTTGCGGCAGGCAAATGCGCATAATGTTGTCCAGTACAATGAACACGGTGCCTCCGCCCCGACCCTTGCGGCGAGGGATCTCAACAAACCGCGCCAGCCTGTCAGTGGGAACACCCACCACTGCTGAATAGCGGTTGTCCCCCGACTGGATATCCACCGCCAGATAAATAGACTCGTCAGTGAGCGCAGGAATGTCCTGACCATCCTGCAACAGTATTGGCTCCAATTCCGGCAGCACGGTAGTAGTGAAGTAGGATTGCACGAATACGAGCTGCCGTTCATCCAACTGCTGCTCACTAATCAGGTAAATACGTTGCGCTGCTAGCCCGCGTACAACCTCGCGATAGATGCGCTGGAATTCTTTCTGCAGCTCCACCACACGCTTCTGAATAGCCAACAGCAAATCCTTCGATTGCTGCTTGTTGTCGCCGGACGACACCGAGATCAAACGCCGCACCTCTGCCACTCTCACACGAAAGAATTCATCGGAGTTATTGGAGAAAATACCGAGGTAGCGCAGTCGTTCGATAACGGGAACTGTCTCATCTGCAGCTTCCTGCAGGACACGCGCATTGAACGAGAGCCAACTGAGCTCGCGCGGTATGAAAAGATCCTGATCCAGAAGATCCGCGAGGCGTGTTTTTATCGGATTGGCCATATCAGCTCCCCAAAAGACCCGGAATGATTAATGTCGGGACCAGGTGGCCATGGTCCGACGTGTATTCTGTGTTCATTATCTAGCCTGAGGGCATAACACTCTAGCCTACGCTTCTGTTATGACAGCGAAATGACGCGAATCATTACGAGCCCGCGAGTTACCTCGCAGAACTTAAAGCCAAAGGGCTCCGATAAGAAGGGCACTTACTTTTGCTGCCAGACCGGCGCCAGACACACTCTACTCGCTGTGGCGCCTATGTGCCTCCATTCACCTAATGTGAGGGTCATTCCAGTCAGAGCCAGATAGCGCTTGCTTAAGCCCCCCATAGAGAGCCTGGCCCTGTTTATGGGTATGGGTTCACGGCGGGCCCCTGCCCGGTAACATTGAATTTGGCGCCGACGTTCAAGCTACCCGCCTCGGAAGGCGACCAACATAAGCTGCGGCTCGTATCATAATAAACTACATTAATATCACACGTTACTACATTGATAATAATAAAAAACCCGCATTTCACGAAATGAAAGCGGGCCAAATAGCCGGTTGTTTCGGGGCAGAAACATCGGCCAGGGGACGTGTCAGCACGTGCAGGGAATGCAACGTGCTGTATTAAGCACTAGACGGTATTGGGCAGATAACAAGGTAAAAACAAAAAAATGTGTAACGTCATCGCCAACACATCGGTGCGCAGGCGCAGCAGTCCAGACCAGACGGCGCAAACTACCGCGCTCAGAGCTGCGAAAACTCCTTGTTCAGTTGATACTGCCGCGAGGTGACATAGGATTCCATGTTCTCGACACGCCGCAGAGCGGCATCCAGGCGCTCGCTCGCGCGCTTAAGGCGCACTGAGCTGCTGTCGCTGTAACGAAATACCTTGCGCGGACGGTAGTCGTGGTGACGTTCGTCATACTCCATGTCCACTTCCACTGCATCGTAATTCAATTCCTCGGACGCATCGCCACTGGCATCTGTTCTGGCCGGACGCGGTGCCATGAGCAGCCAGGCGCCCAGATACACCCACAGTGCGAGAGTTCCGGTGAACAAGAACGCGCCCACGCACATCAAGCGCACCACCCAGGGTGCAATATCCCAGTGATCCGCAAGCCCTGCAGCGACCCCGCCAAGCTTACCCTCTCGGGTATTGCGGTACAGGTTTAGCCCCCAACCAGCGCGTCGCCGAGCCCGGAATTGTCGCTGGCCGCTGCGGAAACTGTGCGGGCTGTGTCGATCGCGGTCGTATTGTCTGTCTGTCATAAATTACTCCTTTCCTTCATCGCGGTCCTGACGATTCACTTGCTGTCGCCATTGCGGATGGTCTTCATCCAGTATGGATTCCAGCGCGCCGATACGATCAGTCAGTGTGTCTACCATCTCCAGCATATGGTCGATGGACTTACGGTCCTCCTGACCCAGACTGCGCGAAGATCGATTCACACTGCGATAGTGCATGGTGATCCATATAGGCGCCACGATCACCATGAACAAAATGGTGGGTACGAACATGAACTTCCAGAATTCCATTAACTCTCTTCCTCGATATGCTGTGGCTCACTGGGATTGGCACCAGTATAACCGGTGTTTTCAGCAGCAGACCCCGCCAAGCACTTAGGCGGGCTTCTTCTCCCCCATCCCTGCTTTGAGGCGCTCCAGTTCATCGCTGATACGCTCATCATCCTGCAGCGCGGTGATTTGCGCGGCGAGATCGGGAGGCACTTCCCTGCCCAGGTCCATCGACTCCAACTGGCTTTCCAGCGTATCCATGCGACGCTCGAAACGGTCAAACCGGTGAAAGGCATCATCGAGCGCCTCGCGGTGCATTTGCCGTTTTACTTTAATGCGCGACTCCACCGTCTTGCTGCGCATGGTGAGCGCTTTTTGCTTCGCCCTGGCATCGTCCAGTTTCTGCTGTAACTGGCCTACTTCGCTGTTGAGCTGTGCAATATGCTCATCGGTAGCAACCAGCTCCGCCTCTACCATGGCGACTTCCTCCTCTATCGCGCGTTTTTCCTGCAAGGCAGCACGCGCCAGGTCCTCGCGATCCTTGCTGATTGCCAATCGAGCCTTTTCTTCCCAACTGGCTGCCTCATCGCGCACCTGCTCAAGACGCCGCGCTGCTTCTTTGCGGTCAGCAAGCACTCGGGCAGAAGAACTGCGCACTTCAACCAGTGTGTCTTCCATCTCCTGAATGATCAGTCGCACCATTTTCTCGGGCTCTTCAGCCTGATCCAGCATCGAATTGATGTTGGAGTTAATGATGTCGGTCATGCGTGAAAATATACCCATTTTCGTTCTCCCTTTGCCGGTTCAATCCGCATCGACCTGCGCGCCGCGCGACTGTGCTCATCTCTATGCTCGCGACCCAATACTCTCAATAACTGACAGGCCACATACTCCATAAGTGCTACAGGATACGTGCCAGTTTTGACAAGTCATTGATTGTATTAGCATTAAAAGAAACGACGGGCTTAGCGGTACTCGTCATTGAGATTTACTAGGCTTTATAAACCATACTATTGGTTATTTTAACGCCTTAATGCGGTATATTTGACCTTATGCGACTTAATGAATCTATTATTGGCAACTCTCCTGCACTGGCCAAAGCGCTGCAACATCTCTCTCACTTGGCTCAAATTAATCGCCCCATCCTGGTATTGGGAGAACGAGGCACAGGCAAGGAATTGGCCGCACAACGCCTGCACTTCCTGTCGGCACGCTGGCAATCACCACTGGTCAAAGTCAACTGCGCAGCGCTGGCCGACAATCTGCTGGAATCAGAGTTATTTGGTCACGAGGCGGGCTCATTCACCGGGGCGACGCGCGCGCATCGCGGACGATTCGAACGCGCCGATGGCGGGACTCTCTTCCTCGACGAGTTGGGCACCATGTCCATGCGCTTGCAGGAGAAACTGCTGCGTCTGGTCGAATACGGCGAGTTTGAGCGACTGGGCGGACAGGAGACTCTGCAGGTGGACGTCCGTATTATCGGCGCAACCAACACTGACCTGCGCCAGCAGGTCGCGAACAATCATTTTCGCGCAGACCTGCTCGATCGTCTTAGTTTCGACATCGTACACCTTCCAGCACTGCGCCATCGACAGGACGATATCGCGGAGCTGGCGCAACATTTTGCCATGCAACTGTGCGCAGAGTTGGGCTGGGAGTTGTTTGCAGGCTTTACCGATGAGGCCATGGACGCGCTGCAGCGTTACAGCTGGCCCGGTAATGTAAGGGAGCTTAAAAATGCCGTAGAGCGCTCCCTCTTTCGCTGGGACAACCCACAAAGCCCCGTCGCTGCCGTTATCATTGATCCGTTTCTTTCGCCGTTCGAAGAATTACAGCCAACGGAGCCCGATGCAGCGGACAAAGGCATAGTTTCCATGGAACCGAAGGCGCCGGACTTTCAGGCACACATTCAGCACGTGGAAGTAGCACTTCTGCGCAAAGCGCTGGCAAGTAATGGCTACAATCAGCGGCGCGCCGCTGTTGAGCTCGGACTGAGTTACGATCAAATGCGCGGCCTGGTGCGCAAATACACATTGTCAGAACCGGCAGTCTAATGGGCCCGGAATAATGCTACTACAACGAGAGCGGTCTCCAATTCCCACGATAACGAAGACCCTGCATCTATAGCGGAAAAGTGAACTTCAATGCTTCTTCAGTATACTCCCACAGCCGATCTGCGGCGGCGTCGTCACGCGCCCAGGGCTTGGGTTTACGCGGTTTACAATCAACAAAGTATTCTCCGCTAATGTGTGCCACCTCCTCACTGGAGCATAGGTAGATAGAGGTTTTTGCGCCGCGCTCCGGTGTGCGGAAAAAAGGCTTTAACAAACGTGGCAGCAACTTACTCAGAAACCCGTCATTTTGACTACCCAGAGACGTAGCAACGGCGCCCGGGTGCAGGCTATTGACCGTGATATCCCTGCCCTGCAGCTGCTGGGCAAGTCGCCGCGTAAACAGGATGTTAGCCAACTTGGAGCGCCCATACTCGCGGAATGTCTTGTAACTGCTGGTCGCCTGCATGTCTTCAAAGCCCATGCCCTTAACAAAATTATGCGCATCAGAGGCTACGTTAACGATGCGCGCACCAGGGGTTTGCAGCAGTACCGGCATTGCCAGGCCAGTGAGCAGAAACGGTGCAAAATGGTTAACAGCGAGAGTCTCTTCAAAGCCATCGACTGTTTCTTGCCGAGAAACATTCACCACACCCGCGTTATTCAGCAGCACATCCAGCGGCTTACCGGACGCAGCAAGCGCTTCGCCCGCTTGTCGCACACTATCCAAGCTGGCCATGTCCAGAATAATAATATCGGGTTGCAGCCCTCCGGCCATGACAATCTCGTGCTGCAATGCCGCAGCCTTTTCACGACTGCGACACAACAGAGTCAGCTGGGCGCCGCGCCGCGCCAATTCGAGGCTTGCTGTGCGGCCTATTCCCGCCGTCGGCCCGGTAATCGCGATGTGCTTGCCCTTCATGTTCATGCCTTCTAAACGTTTATGATGGGCTGCACTCTAGCCCAATTAGGGTTGCGCCGAAAGCACACGGCCAGCCCATACTATGCTGCGGCCCTATCCGCCGATATACTTCTGTATTTGCACAGGTCCCTAAAACATGTCCCTTTTTGACAAAGACAATAACCCTCTCGGGGACAGCAAGGTACTGCAACAACATATTGCACGAGCACTTGCCACTGGCGCTCCACATGGATTGAAACTGGAGCTGGCCTATCGCATGGTAAAGAGACTATTCGACCCCAGAATAGTCGGCGCCGAGAACATCCCTAAGAAGCCTTGCCTGTTCGTTGGAAATCACTCGCTGTTTGCGCTGGATGGCGCCGTTATCACACCGCTGTTTATCAAGGAATTAAAGCGCTTTCCACGAGGCATGGGGGACAAGTTTCTATTCAGTAATTCTCGCATTGCAGATTTTCTAACGGCAAATGGCCTGGTAATGGGGCACCCCGATGTCTGTACAGCGCTAATGGAAGATAAACAGGATCTACTGGTGTTCCCCGGCGGGGCCTATGAATCTGTCAAGCCCGCCTCAAAGATGTATGAACTGCAGTGGAAAGAACGCTATGGCTTCGTAAAGCTGGCGGCCAAACATGGTTACACCATAATGCCCTTCGGTCTGGTGGGGCCCGATGAGTTTTATGGCCATCTTATAGAAGGGCACGAACTCCCCGAATCTATACTCGGGCGTTTGCTGACACGCCTGGGCGTGCTCAATGAGGATATTCGACACGATATTCTGCCTCCGATTCCGATCGGCAGTCTCGGCACACTCTTTCCAAAGCCACAGCGTTGCTATCTCGGCTTTGGCCAGCCGATCAATCTGGCTCACTTCAAGGGAAAAACACTCACCAGGAAAACGCTGCAACGTATTCGCGCAAGGGTGTCTGGAGAAATCGAATCGCAGCTGGCACAACTATTGGTCACACGAGAGCAACACAAGAGCTCGGACAGCTTGCTCCG
>JBDNIE010000323.1:0-4480 GCA_041688425.1 Halioglobus sp.
GCACGGTGTTTCTACGCCCGCCAGCAGAGGTGAGGGCTCTGGCGGCAGGGGGTGCTGCGGTGCTCATCGCCACGGGAGTCAGTAAGATTTCATGCCCCCAAACAACGCAGCCGTCGGAAAGTGGGGTTGCGAGCAATCGGCACTGCACCCCAGCAATACCATCACCACCACCCGCGCTGCATATCATGCACCACGCGCATGCCACCTCCCACCAAGCATCCACAACCTGCCGCTGCTGTCGTCCGCCCCTGTGAGGGACCAGCCAACTCCGTCGACAGATCGATGGACACCCACTCCATTTGACATAGCGCTCGCGGTACACGATGTCAATGATAGACAGCTAGTGAGCTACAGTGTACAAGTAAAACATCCCCGTAAATGGAGCGCTTATCACAGTTCCATTCATTCGCAGTCGGCAGCGCACTCACAGCTACGGCATGATAGGCTCGGCTACCAGCAAAATCTAAAATCCCTTCTTTGTCCAGTCAAATTTTGCTACAGCCTTCCTTTGTACCCCAGCGTACATCTACAGCTTGTCAGCTGTCTGATATCAATCTGTAGAGCATAGGTCTGCGGGGCTGGAGTTGGCCGGGCCCGGTCGGGTGCAAGTGGCAATTGGCCGCGCCCTTCTTACAGGCGCCAATTTTTGAAAATAAGAGGCTATTTCACCCACCATTTTGCCAGGAGGACTGCCGATTGCCACACGAGTGACACGACATCACCCCCTTCCTTTTTCTTCCAGCCCCGAGTGGCAGTGTGCTGGTTTGTATTCACAGTGCGCCTGCCGGTCGACACTACAGACGATGCTCTTGATGCCGAAGCAGGCGGAGCTGCATGTCCAGCTTGCCGTCAACAGCTCGTGCTGTGGGCACACTACAATCGGCGGCTGGATCTTCCACATCCCTCAAGTGCATGCACGCCGCAACCGTGTCGTCACTAAGGCTCCCTCGCTTTTGCGTCTTGGTGCTCGCCATGACGCTAAACAGTGACTCGACAAATGCAGATGCGATAGGGATTGATAGGACACAGCGCGCAAACCGTTTCAGGTGGCTGAGGCTCTGAAGTGGGCCGCGGTCGTGGTGGCTCTTGTAGAACGCCAAGAGATTCTCCTGACAAAGTTGCCTATCCAGCAGAGGCAAGCCCTGCGCCACGGACTTAAGTGTGACGATGTCAGCACGAAGGCCGCCCTCGTCCACCGCCCACCAGTCGCATAGGTCGTGCAGTAGTTGCCAAGCGCTGCTATTCCCTGGCGGTGCCGCTGCGACCGGGTCGATAAGCTCGAGGCACACGTAGAAGTCGCGGTAGGGCTGCAGGCGACTGATCACGTTGTCACGCAGCGCCGTGGCAAATGCAGTAATCATCGCATCAGTGTGCTCCACCAGCATTGTGTTCTCCTGCGCTGAGCCAGGCTGCAAAAAGTGTTCGCGGGCGTAAAAGTACTGTCCAGTCCAGATTGAGCCTTGCTGAATGAATTGCACGTCTAAATTGGTTGTGAATTCGTCGACCCATCTGTTCAGCTTGTGCCCAATGGGTTGCAGAGTGATCTGGAGGCGGGTAATCAGGACTTGATACACTTCTAGCACTGAGGCTACGCCACTCATTAGAAGCCAATTTTCAGGGTTGACACCCGACCAATAGTTCAGTAAGTTACTGCGCTTTCCCTCTGGAAAATCCTCCGCGAGGCCAGTGATGTTTGGCTTGACAGCCTTCCAAGCCAGCATATCGTCCTGGCCGCTCGCCACTTCGTCCTGATCTCCGTATGAGTCGTTCATCTTCGGTCCAAACCCTTTGGCACGCAGCTGCTCCTTCATCATCATCAGGGGAACCATGCATCTGCCGATTGCTTTGCAGCAAATGAGAACCCCAGACCATCGAGTGTGACAGTACTTCTTCGGGAACAATAGCGACGGCGCCTTAGTCACCTCGTCATCAAGCTCGGTCAACTGAGCAAACACAACCTCGTACTCTTGATAAAGAGAGCGAAGCTCGCCCTTCCGCTTTGCAGATCGGCTAAATTCTGTGGCCAGGACCCGCAGAAAAGCCATGAAGAACGGTGGAACGCTGGAGTTCATGGCGTCTCCAACAGCAAGATTCACGTTGTGTGCGGCACAAGCGAGCGCCAAGAGGTTTGAGCTCAGCTTCGTCTTCAGTCTGGCCACAAATGACTTGGAGCCCGCCCAGGGGATGATTCCGGCGTGTGCGCGATCCGACCTCATGCTATGACAGCCGTCCGTTGTCACGCCGGATAGATTCGTTGCTGTTGCACCGCCAGCCTCGGCAATGTCCCACAGAAGAACCAACAAGTCTGCACCGCTTGCGTTGCTGGTATTTGCTTGACCGACAAACGACATCAGATAGTCAAACTGCGGAGAGACACCACACAACGCCACATACGCCGGCTTTGTAGCACCATTGCGTGTTGTTGTCTCGTCGACAATCATCCAAATCTGGGGACAATCCTGAAAGTACGCCATCTTCTTGTGCAGCACCATGTCTGCCAGCCGGATGATTCGTCGACTGATGTTGGTCGGGTGCAGCAGAAGCGGGGCTTCCCCGTCGCGGCAGGAGACTGCTTGCAATCGCAGCAGCATGCTGTGCAGCTGCGGGTTGCCCACCGCCAGCCTGAGATCGCTAACGGTTATGCGGTAGTCACCGGTGATGTCCGTAACAACCTGCTGGGCTGCCCGCAGGCACCTGGAGGCGTTGCAAAAAGACATTGTCCCGTGGGCAGCCAAAATGGCGTTGGTGTCTTTGGCAACCTCCACGATCTGCCCAGCATCAAGCTTGGCTGTTCCAGCAGCCTTTGCAGTGGCCTCTAGTGACCCCGACAAATGCTGCCCCCTGAGAACATTAAGGTGGGCATCTGATCCAAGGTGCTCGAAGAGCCTCGATTTCTTCCACGGCCACGCGGCATTTCCCGACTGGTGGCAGACGCTGCAACACCAGCCACCATCTGCCGTGAGCTGCAGCGGTCCTGGCATGCTGGGGTGCAGCGGCAGCGTGTGCAGTTCAGAGGCGGGGCACTTTGCGGTGATTTTGCTCGGCAGTGCCTTGTGTAGCCTCAACACCAGCGCCTCATCGCTCCAGCTCACAGGCCTGCTCTGTTCTCGTGCAGTGGCTACTGCGTCAATGCCTGCCCTGATGGCCGCGTTCAGCTTGCGAATCGACGTGGTGTTCACTCTAGGCGCAGTAGTTGGGGTTGTGGTTGAGTGCATGCGTGCCGGTGATGTAAAGTCGGCGGAGGGTGACAGGGGCGTGCGCAGTGGGTGGCGGCACTCACTGTGACAACAAGGCCTGCTTCTTTTCCTGCACATCTGCGTCAACCTCGGCGCCGCCCCCCGCTGCGGTCGCCTTGCTGGCCGGCGCCACCTCCTTCGCTCGCGGCGTGGCGGGCGCCACATCCCCTACCGACGCGTCGGGTTCCGCTGCCGCTTTCGACAGCGTGCTGCCACTGTCAGACATGAGGGCGGCCCCAGGCGCGCCAGCAGGTGGGTCGTTGCTGACATTCATGGCCCTTTGCACCGGTTCCCCGCTGCTCCCATCCCGTCCCGCCGCGGCACCGGCAGCCGAGGTCGCGCGGGCGGCGTGCTGGCGAGGGCTGTCGCTGGTCTGCTGCTGCATCACAGCCTTGAGAAATGACCATGCAGCGTGGCCTCTTACGGTCGGGTCCACGCCGCGGCAGCCGACAAGGCTATCTGTGCGCCGCCATTTGGCAATTGCAGTCTCGTCGGGCAGATCTCCCTCTGCCCCGCCGTACTCTCGCAGCAAGCCGTTGGAGAGGTTTTGGACTGGCTCCCAGCTGTCATAGGATGGGTCGTTAAAGGGGGCTGCCCAGCGCACCTGATAGACCGTGGTGCCGTTTGCCTTGTGCTGCGAGCGGAGAATTCTCTCCGCCGCGTACTCCTTTTTCTTCTGTCTCTTACGCTTGATTGCTTCCTGTTCTCTGGCACGGTCTTGGGCGGCCACGCGGCGCACGGTGCGATCACTGGGCATGCTGGCATGTGATCACTGTCGAACATACGACTTTATGACGACACAACCGCCTGAACTATGTGTGCGTGTGCGCGCCATGCCCACGCTCGTGTTACCAGGCCATTACGCACTGTAGCTTCGCCATGGCCATCGATCCATGGGCCGGGCCTGGCCGCCATGGATTGCCACGGTGCTGCCTACTGTACGTACTAGCTAATACGCTAGATCTACTGTACGACTATCCATGTCGCATGCGTTCGCGATCGATTCAGCTGCAGTGTTCGCCAGTTGCCGAGTTGGCTGCTTATCTGAGCGCTGACTAGCGCTGACTGGTTCCTTCATCCGGATGGTCCAGAATACCTCCCGGAAGAGCCTCAAAAAACTATTCGCATGCTGCAGAACAGAAAACTTGTTGTTATGAGCTTTCTTCTTACAGAGACGGGTGTGAAAAATGTAGTTGGAACTAGGTTATATAACTTATATTACCAGTTGAACTGGCCAACGTGAC